>JBDKJJ010000219.1:0-3862 GCA_039796635.1 Bacteroidota bacterium | reverse complement strand
AAATGTTTAGATAATCGTAGCATGACGAGGCTATTTTTCCAACTTCTATTCCACTGAAATCAATCTTTGATTGCAAATAAATCAATCTTCCCTAAGGCAAATAAACAGCGCCGCTGCATGTATCGTGCTTTGCGCCTGTAACAGATGCAAACACATTAGGTTGCTCTACTAATCGCAATACACCTAAAAAGGAAAATATTAAGGCTTCTTTAAATGCTATTAATTTTTTATCAGGTAAACTAAATTGCCATTGAGTAGTTTGTTGTAGCACTTCTATTAAGTAGGTATTAAATGCACCACCACCTGTTACCAAACATTTTTTTTGTGTTGCGTTGTTGGGTAAACTCAAATGAATTTGCTGAGCAATATGCTGCGTTAAAGTATGCAATTTATCTTCTACCGAATTGGTAGTTGTTTCAAAATATTGTTGCCACCAAAGCTCACAATCTTTATTGGATAAGGATTTTGGTGCAGCCTTTTGATAAAATGAAATTGAATTTAATTGTGCTAATAGATGAGTATCTAATTTGCCAACACGGGCTAATTTTCCATCTTCATCAAATGCTAACCCAACCTGCTGTGCTAATTTATTCAACCACTGATTGCAAGGCGAAATATCAAATGCTGTCCATTGTTCATTTTCATTCCAAGCAATATTACTAATGCCTCCTAAATTTAAAAAAGCATCATACGCTGAAAACAATAATCTATCACCCGTAGGCACCAAAGGCGCACCTTGTCCGCCAAGTGCCACATCCGTACTTCTGAAATCACAAATAACTTTTTGTTGGGTTAATGCTGCTAACACAGCACCATTTCCTATTTGCGTACTGAAAGATTGTGTAGGTTCATGAAAAATAGTATGACCATGTGAAGCAATAGCATCAATAGATGTAAGCTGATGTTCGGCTATAAATTCATTGATGAACGTAGCCCAAAGTTTTGCAATGTCAGTATTCGTTTGTTGAAATTCAAAGGCAGAGGCTAATGATAAATTCTGAAGTTTATGCTGCCATTCAGCAGAGTAAGCAACTGTTTTTGCTTGCTTTATTTCAAATGTCCATTTGGCATTTTCAAATTGAAATAAGCAATAGGCAATATCTAATCCATCTAACGAGCTGCCACTCATCAAACCAATTACATGATATTGCTTTGCTGCTGTCATGCTAATTATTTTTCTATTTCTCTGAAAAAAGTAAGTGCATCGGTTGATTCTACTTTTGTAAAACCAGCTTGACGAAGCATAGTAACTAATTGCCCCCGATGAAAAGTAGAGTGATTGAAAATATGTGTAAATGTCTTTTCGTAATCCATGTAAAACAAATCACCATTCAAGCGTTTGAATGAAAATTTATCTTGAAATTCTGCTTCGTTTTTTTGCTCAATAAATGTTTGTATATCAGCAGATGCTTTTTGCCAAATCGTTATTAAATCTTGTTTTGAGCCTTTAAATTCCTCAGTTAAAAAAATAGGATTATCAATTAAATGCCAACGCTCTAACCAAATTTTTTCAGCTCCTGCAATGTGAATGCAAGTATCTTTTATAGTTGAAAAACTACTTATAATTGTTCTGTTGTATTGCTCATCCGTAAGTTGATTAAGCCAACTTATTACACGATTATTTGCCCAACAATTATAGGCTGCTAATTCCAAAAAATATTTTTTAGTCATCGTGTTTATTTTTTACTCAAACTTAAAATATACAAACTCACGGCTCTGATTTCTGGTTCGCCAATTTTTTCTTCAAAGGCAGGCATATTGCCTTTTCCATGAAAAACAATACTACTAATTTCATCTTCCGTTTTTAAAGCCGTTTTGGTTAAATCAGGAATTGAAGCCATCATAGAAACTCCTGCATTGCCATGGCATTGCTGACAATGACGACTGAATAAGGTTTGACCATATTTCACCATGTCAGCATCGTTTTCCAATCTAACTTCTTTGGTTCCATCTTTTGGTAAATTATCGCATGAATAAACTGCAAGAATTACAACGATGGCAACTAAATACTTTTTCATTTTAAATTTAGGGTTGGTTATAAAATTGTTTTTGCTTCGGCTTTAATAGCTTCTAAAGTGCGCATTGATGCAGGCTTTCCATCTAATTCATTTAAGTATTCATAAATCAATCTGCTCAATTCTTTTGATGGGGCTTGAGGTGGTAATTGCATACCAAATTTATTAATAATCATAATCGTTTCTTCCTTAGCACTTCGAACCATATCCCAAATTTCAGCACTTACGTAAATTTGTTGGCTAAGGTTATGCTCCCATTCCATTCTGATTTGATTAATCATGGTAAGCTGAAATTCAGCCACACTCATGTTTTGTACTCTTAATCTTTGCAACAAACTAAACAAATCAATGCGTTCCATTAATAAGGCTAATCGCTCATAAGCCTGCAATTGAATGGGTGCAGTTAAATGTTTTGAATTTTCTTTTAATTTAATTTCTTGAATTTTTAACTGATTTTTCAAGAACGATTGAATGGTGTAAAACGCTGTTGCGAATACCACTAATGCTGGTAATGTGTATTTTGCTATTTCTAATATTTCTTTAAACATAATTACAAATGTAGTGTTTTGATAAATGATGTGTAAATTTGCAACGTAAATTAAAAACATTTTAACATGGAAAATATTATTTCTGCATCGCCTATATCTTTTACGGCAAATGCAATTGAAGAGTTGAAAAAATTGATGGAAAAAGAGAATATTGTTGATGATAGAGCAATTAGAGTGGGAGTAAAAGGTGGTGGATGTAGCGGAATGACTTATGTGCTTGAGTTTGATAATCATCAAGCTAATGATATGATTTTTGATATAGAAGGTGTGAAAGTATATTTAAATCAAGCACATGAATTGTATTTGAGTGGAATGGAAGTTGACTTTGGAAGTGGTTTGAATGATAGAGGTTTTACTTTCAAAAATCCTAATGCATCCAATACTTGTGGTTGCGGCACTTCGTTTTCAGTTTAATTTTCTAACTGATAAAACTCATAGTTTTTAACAAGGCGGTAAATGAATTTTGCCGCCTTATTTATATCATTACACATGAAAAAAGTTATACTTTATTTGAGTCTTTTTCTTTTAAACTTTCAGTTGGCAAGTGCTGCTGATACATTAAAATTAGCACATCGTTTTTACTTTCATTGGGGCTATAATCGTTCTTTTTATTCTAACAGTAATGTGCGATTAAAAGGCGATGATTTTGATTTGACATTTTATCAATTAAAAGCTAAAGACAAACCATACAAATTTAATATGGTTAATTATATTGACCCAACATCTATGTGGGTTCCTCAATATAATTATCGTTTAGGATTTTATTTGAATGAACACGTTTCTGTTTCAGTTGGGTTAGATCACATGAAATATGTGGTTGACCAAAATCAATCGGCTGTTGTAACTGGCGATGCGTCTGCTAATTTCCCTAATTCAAAAGGATTTCCTTTGCACTATGACGGAACTTCAATGCCATTGAAAGGATTTATGTATTTGGATCATACCAATGGATTAAATCTTATTTCGGCTGATATTGATTACAGAACTAAAATTTATCAGCATAAAAAAATCGAGTTAGCTTTAAAAAGTGGGGTTGGTGTAGCTATGATGGTTACTAAATCAGAGTTGCATTTAATGGATTATGGCATCGATAATGAATTTAACAAATGTGGATTTGCATTCAGCAGTTATCAAGGTGTTGAATTGACAATTGGGAAATATTTTTTCATTCGTCCGCAGGTTCGAATGGGTTGGATTGATTTAACTGGCTTTTTATTAAATGGTAGATATGATAGCGGAAGAGGGTATCAAAATTTCGCATTTGTTGAAGGCATGGTAGTAGCAGGAAGCTATTTTACT
>JBDKJJ010000218.1:0-3120 GCA_039796635.1 Bacteroidota bacterium | reverse complement strand
ACTGCCGGAGCTATGTGGACATCATATCTATCAGAAATGTTCAGCTTTTATGGTGGTGCTGCTTTTCATCATTTAACTAAACCTAAAGAACAATTTTTAGTATTTAATACTGACAAAGTTTTAAATAATTTAACTACCATTCATGCAGGTGCAAAAATTGGTATCAACGAATTATTGTACCTTAATCCTTCGTTGTTAATTAGTTCTCAAACAAAGGCATCAGAATTTACAATTGGAACTTCAATTGGTTTTAAATTAAATGATAATCCCAAAAATACAAGTGCTTTTTATACAGGATTATACTATCGTTTGGCCGATGCTGCAATTGCATTAATTGGTTTTGAAGTTCATAACAATAGAGTAGGGCTAAGCTACGATTTTAATATATCAAATTTGAAATTAGGTTCAAATTATAAAGGTGGTTTTGAGCTATCATTAGTTCATGAGGGAAATCCTTCAACATCACCACGAAAAGTAATTTATTGCCCACGTTTTTAAACTATAAAAAAATATTGAAAAGGCTTGTAATAATAAATTGCAAGCCTTTTTTATTTAAGTAACTCAATTCAAATGAATAGAATCATACCAATTCTAACTCCAAAATAGTCCAAACTATTTTGGAGATGTGAAGTGGTAAATGCCAATACAGTTTGAAAATAGTACAAATGAGTAGTGAAACGTCCCGATTTCTTCGGGATGGACTATATTGAAAACGCAATCGGTATTATTCAATTTGAGGTGATTATTTTTTTTGACTTGTACAATATTTAAACTGTTTTATTCACTGTTTGATCCTCTATAAATTGAATATTGGTTTCATCAAATCTCCAACAAATCCAAAGTAAATAAAAGGCTAGGGAAGGAGGTGTGCCGTATCCAATTAGCATAAGTGCAAAATTTTTATAATCTGCAAAATCCAAATTATCAAATAAAGTTAAGATGCCTAAGCTTGCAAAATAAATAACAACTGAAAGTAAGTAAATATTCAAATGAAATGAAATATCCTTTCTTTCATCATAATTAACTCTAAGGTAAAGTGCATGAATAACCTGAATTCCACCAAATGGAATTAACCAAATAAGCATAATAAATAAAAGTCCTGTACCGAAATCTCGTATTTGAGGAATAGCAACAATAATTCCGCCCAAAAACATCAAACTTAATGTAATGCCTACAAAGTATTTTTCGAATTGAAACGCACTTGATTTCATGGTTTTAATAATTTAAAGATTAGTAAAAGTTGATATTTTTTTTAAGCCAGTAGTTTTAGGTAGCTTGAGGGTACAAAGGTTGATTGTTATGTTCCATTGCTCTTTGTTTTGAAATTCGTCTTCCTCTGAAAAATAAATAAAGGTTGAAAAACAGCATCACACCTAGGTAAATGGCGAACCCACCAATTTTAAAACTTAAAATTTCTACCATTTCTTGCTTATTGGTTAATACAGCACTAATGGTCATGATTGTAAGTGCAAATCCGAGATTTAGTAAGTAAAACCCTACTTCAAAAAGTTTGTTTGTTGATAAAGCAATGTCTTGTTTGCCATGAAAAATATCTAACATAAATACTTTGCTGTTTTTGAATAATGTATGGGCCACATACCATGTAAGAATTAAAACAACAGGCAAATAAATGTAATAGGCTAATAAATAAATAGACGTGGCACTGGTTGAAATTGAGGTTTGCATATTGATAATATTTAATTGTTATGAAATAATAATTTTATGTTTGAATTTATGAATGATAAACATATTGAAATAGTGCATTAAGGCTAATCCTAGTACAATACGGCCAATCATTGTAGCTTCGGATTCAACAAGCTGTGTGTAAGTTTGAATTGGGGACCAAAATTTTATCATAATAGCAGCATAACCTAAATTGGTAAGGTAATAGCCCATCAACAAAATTTTATTTACAGTATCAGTAAGTTGTTTGTTATGGTTTAGTGTTTCAAGAATATAAATTCTACCATTTTTAAATAAAATCAAACCTACATTCACGGTAATTAAATAAGTGATTATTAAGTAAATTATGTAAGCAATGATATTCATTTTCTTATGTTATTATAGTTTCAGGAAAGAATGAAAATAAAATGAAAAAAAATATTACGACATCATTTTCATTAACGAAATAAAGAACCAACCTTTATCACTTAAAACCAATTTATCAGTAATTTTATCAGCAGCATTAGCAAATTCATCAATATCTTTTAGCATATTAATGAATTGTTTGTATTCATCTTTCTTCTCATTTTTATCGTCAATATCCATTAATGATTTAATGGTTTGGCGCATCGGGTCAATTTCCTTTTTTCTACGTTCTCTAATAATGCGTACAGCAACTTTCCAAATATCTTTTTCAGCGCTGAAATATTCCATTCTTTCGCCTTTTTTCAACTTTCTTTCAATTAAATTCCAATCAATTAGAGCTCTTAAATTCATATTAGCGTTACCTCTGCTTACACCCAATTTTTCCATCACTTCGTCTGTACTTATTGGCTCATCACTTACCAAAAGCAATGCATGAATTTGTGCCATAGTTCTATTAATTCCCCAATGGCTACCAAATGTGCCCCAGGCATCAATAAATTCTTGTTTGGCTTGTTCTAATTTCATATTTTTGATTTGATGAATCAAAGGTAATACTATCTTTCTGAATTTTCAAAATATAATGAAAGAAAGTTGTAAACACAGTTAAAATATTTTTTAGCGATAATAACAATATGAACAATGTTGAACCAAATAACTTTTAAGTTTGATGATTGACTTTTGTTTATATACTAAAAAAATAGATATCTTCTACTGAAATTAGTTGTAGGAGTTTTTAGGCATTCATTTTCAAAAATACTTTATTCTAGTCGATTGTAAAGTCAATCATATCAAACATTTTATCTAAATGACCCAATGCTTCGAACTCTTATGGTTTGCGACTCGACATTAATACCTGACGATTTCAAATCGTTATGAATAATTGCCGATTACAAATCGGCTTGTAATCCTACCAAGTTAAAAACACAACAGAACATCAGGAGCGACTGACCGTTCAGAAGCGGAGCTTTGAAACAACTATGTTTCATGTTCCCTTCTACGGAGCAGTTTTGAAGAATACCAAGCAGAATATTT
>JBDKJJ010000217.1:0-7914 GCA_039796635.1 Bacteroidota bacterium | reverse complement strand
ATCAGATTGTTGCGAAATTTTTTGCTCAATAACACCCAGTTTAGATACTATATTCAATTCATTAGAATTGAATATGGTATTCTGAAATAATGTTAGGATTAAACTAATATATAAAACTATTGAGTTCATTTTCGAATACAAAGAAACTCAATCGAGAGGTACAATTTTGGTCGTTATACAAATATTAACTTTTTTATAAAGTAAAAGTTATATCCCTACCTTTTTCATTTATCAAGCCTCATCAATCACTTATCAATCGCTGTTTATCATTGGTGATTTACCACTCATAGATGCTTGTAAATGCCTTTATGTTTGCAATGAAAACAATTCAAACCTAATTCTAAAAACAAATTAATTATGACAAAAATTTTACAAATCACTAGCATTCTTGCCTTCTTTTTTATGAGTCATTTTGCAATAGCACAATGTACTGCACCATCCAATTTAGTGGCTACTTACAATAACAATGTATCCACCTTTACATGGGATGAAGTGCCAGGAGCAACGGGTTATTATTTCGATATTAAATTTCAATGGGATGGCTGGGGAACAGGAACTGGCACTTTTGTACCTGCCAATTCAAACAATACAACTTGTTCTTTTAGTTATACAGGATTATTTCAAACTGCTCCATTCGATTGGAGCGTAACTACTGATTGTGGAAATGGTTCATTAAGTGCTGCTTCAGTTTCATCTTACAGTACACCTTGCCCAGAACCAAGCAACCCAATAGCTACATCTGTTTCAACAACATCAGCTACAGTAAGTTGGACAGCAGCTGCTGGTTATAACACTACTACTTCTAATTTTTCGGTTGGTTATAGATTAGCCAATACCACAAATGTTTGGACATCGGCAGGAACAACTTCAACAACTTCAAAAACCATTTCAGGTTTATTATCAAACACAGCTTATGAATTTTGTGTAAATCAAAGTTGTATGTATGGCAATAGCACACCTATTATTGGAACATTTACAACAGCTTATGTTGCTTGCGATGTACCAACGAGTATTTCTATTTCAGGAGCAACATATAATCAAGCTACCGTATCTTGGGCAACTGTAAGTGGCGGTTTAAATTATACAATAGAGTATAAACCATCAACAAGTACAGTTTGGAATTCTGTTTCATCTAGTACTAATAGCAAAGTATTAACAGGATTAACAAGTGCTACATTATATGATGTAAGAGTAAAAGCTAATTGCACAGTAGGTGTTAGTACATACATTAATTCACAGTTTACTACTTATTCATCAACTTGCCCAGCATGGGGTGTGAATACAAGTGAGTATATTGACTTGTTTGCATTAGGAACTATTAACAGAATTTCTGGAAGAGAAGTAGGTGGCTACTTCAACACAAATCTTACAACAAATTTAGCTAAAGGTTCTACCACAGTTGGTCAGTTTAGCGCAGGTTATAATCCTGGAATAATTTTCGGCGAAAACTTTGCCGTATATATTGATTTTAACAACAATGGTAGTTTTGCAGATGCTGGTGAAAGAGTGGTTGCACCTACTTATGTAAATACAGGTTCATCAAACTATAATTTTTCAATCACAATTCCCAATAATGCATCTCAAGGTGTAAGAAAAATGAGAGTAATAATGTGTCGTTCAACTTCAAGTATTGCAGCTTGCCAATTCACAAATTTTAAAGGCGAAGTAGAAGATTATAAAGTAAATATTGTGGCTAACGGAAACAGAATGGCTGCCACAAATACTAAAAATGAAAGTAATGTTGAAGAAATTTCATCAACCAACTTTAACATTTATCCTAACCCTTCAAATGGTATTTTTAAAATAGAGATGCCTGAAAATACCAATCCTTCATGGTATTCAATTTTTTCAATCAATGGCTCATTGATTGAAAAGCAAAATATAAATTCTTCAACATTTGAAATTGATTTATCAAATGCATTGAACGGAGTTTATTTAATGAATATATATTCAGCTGATGTAAATAAAATATTCACTCAAAAATTACAGTTAAATAAATAGTGGTACAATCGTTTTTAGATTCTGAAAAATCCTAAGCTACCAGGCTTGGGATTTTTTTTTGATTTAATGAGAAGAATAATATAGTTTTGCTCATCTGATTTTGAAAAAAATAATTTCCATATCAATTTTTGTTTTGATGATTTTATCATCAGCAGGGTTGCATATAAAAGTGCATGAATGTGGTGGTGACACCACAATAACTTTGTTTGATTTAGAATTAGGCAAACATTGTGATTGTGAACATTCAGATGATGACGATGATGGTTGTTGTGATGAAAAAACAATAATAGTTAAATCAGATGACTTAGATAAAACGATTGCAAAGTCAGCTAAAATTAATTTTCAATCAATCGCAGTTCCAATAATTCAATTTACAAATTCGTTTAGTAATAACATTTTTAATAGTGAATTAAATTCTTTTCCTAATCGTTTAATAATTAGCGATTCATCGCCCCCTATTTATTTATCGAATAACGTTTTCAGGATATAGATTTTTATTGTTTGTGAATCAGAAGTTACTGTTTAATGTAATCAGTAACCTCAATTTTATGTATCAAAAAAAATAAACAATTAAATCAATTTATCAATGAAAAAAATAATTTCAATTTTATCAATAGCTATTGTATTAATAGCTTCAAAGTCATTTGCTCAAACCACAGCCATGCAGTTATCTGGTGCTGACTGCAACGGTACGAATCACGATTTGTTTGCTGATTTAGATGCAGGCAAAGCAGTTATATTACACTTTTTTATGGCAAATTGTAGTAGCTGCCCACCACCAGCTCAAAAAATTCAAGCCATGGCAAATAATATTTTGGCTAATTACCCAGGCATGATTACAGCTTATGCAATGCCTTATACCAATACAACTACATGCAGTTATACTTCAACTTGGTGTTCAAGCAATGGGCTTTCATTATATATGCCTTATGACAGTGGCGCTACCCAAGTAGCTCATTATGGTGGTTTCGGAATGCCTACAGTAGTGCTATTAGGCGGAGTTGGAAGTCATAGAGTTATGTTTTCAACGTTAAGTTTTAGTACTTCTGACACCACAATTATGAGAGATTCAATTTTGGCATTATTTAAAGGTCCTAACGGAATTAATGATTTACCAAAAAGTATTTCCTCAGTTAATGTATTTCCTAATCCGGCTGCTAATGAAGTAGCAATAAAAGTTGAGTTGACAAAAAGCACAACGGTTAAAATATCTGTAACCGATGTTGCTGGAAAAACTTTAGCCATTATTATGAATGAAAAACAAAATGGAATAGTAAAAAAACAATTCAATACTTCATCATTACCAAATGGTAATTACTTCATTCAAGTTGAAGCCGATGGAAAAAGTTCACATCAAACTTTAGTTGTTAATCATTAATTGAATAACAATGAAATTTTTAAGCTGTGTGCTATCAGCGGTGTTATTTTTCACTGCTGATAGCTTATTAGCTCAATCAACCTATATCAATTCTGCTAACGATACAATTGTAATTGATGGTCAGTTAAACCATTTGCAAACACTAAGCATTCATCAGGTTAATACTTCAACTGACTCAATTGTTTTCAAATGGAAAAAAGTATCTGAAACTTTACCAATAGGTTGGGAAGCTAGTATTTGTGATAATTCAACGTGTTATACTTCGTTACTTGATAGTGGAATTACAAATGCTGTTATTACAGGTGATTATGTGTTTATTATTATTCACTGTACACCTAAAATTAATAATGGGATTGGGATAATTCGTTATGCAATTTGGGATACTCAACAATCAAATCATAAGGATACACTAACTTTTATTTTGAAGGTAGTAAGCAACTCTTCATACAATAATTTATCAGTTAATAATGAAAAAAATAATTGGATGCTTTATCCAAATCCTGTTGATGACTGTTTTAAAATCACCAATTTATCTGACAAGATAACTCAACTAAAGCTGGTGAATGAATTGGGAAGTGTTGAAAACAAATTCCATTATCTTATTTCTCCTGAAAAAACTGAATGCGAAGTTGATGTATTAAGTTTATCAAAAGGAATTTATTTTATAATTCTTGAAACTGATAAAAAAATTAGTTCGAAAAAAATCATTAAAAATTAAGTTTCAAAAAATGAAAAAAATAATAGTCGGACTATTGTTCTGTTTGCCAATTATATCAAATGCTCAATTTAAAAAAGCAGAATTAAAAGCAGCAGGATTAACTTGTTCAATGTGTTCAAGAGCAGTTGACAAACAATTGCAAAGTTTAAATTTTGTAGATAGCGTAAGAGTAAATTTAGAAGAAGCTATTTTCACTATTTATTTCAATCCGAACCAAATTGTTGCCATTAATGATATCAAAAAGAAAGTGGAAGATGCAGGTTTTTCGGTGTCATCGTTAAAAGTATTTTATCAATTTACGAATCAAAAAGTAGATGAAAATTACCATTTGAATTATCATGAAATGCTATTTCATTTTATAAATGATAAACCACAAATATTAGATGGTATAATTGCGTTTCAAATAATTGGTAAAGGATTTTTGGCTGATAAAGCATGGCGAAAATTGGAGTCAAAAATAAAAAAACACATTCATCCAAATGCCGAAAATTCTACTGAAATAAAAACAGTTTTTCATGCATTATTATAAAAGAAGAAGTTTGCTTTTGCTAATTACTAATTTGTTCATAGTTATTTCAGGATATACACAAGAACTATATCCTTCATCCGAACCAGCAAGCAATATGTCATCAAAATCAATAGGTGTAAGATTAGGAACACAATTGAGCCAAGGTGTAAACAATACTAATTTACTGAGAATAAATCCTGAACTAATGTGGGGTATCAATAAAAAATGGATGTTGCATATTGATGAATTCATGGGAAATGTTTATCAAAATCAATTTGATATTGAACAATTTAGTATTTATACAAAGTATAGATTTTTATCAATAGATGATGTGCATTCGCATTTCAGAATGGCAATGTTCGGAAGAGTAACTACAGGTTATAATTCAATGATGAGTGATACGATGACGTTAAATTATATGTCAGGTTATACATCGGGCATTGTAATAACTCAATTGGTACACAAGGTGGCTGTTTCAGGCACTTTATCTTATTATGAAAATTGGAATAGTACAGGCGCATCAGTAAATTATATTGCATCGGCTGGCTATTTATTGTTCCCTCGTCATTATTCTAAATACAAACAGCTCAATATCAATTTATACTTTGAACTATTGGGTAAAAAAATGATGACAAACAAAAATAATTTTGTTGACATTGCGCCAGCCGTTCAGTTTATTATCAATAGCGTTGCTCGAATTGATTTTGTTTATCAAACAAAAATTTCAAAATCTTCTGCTCGGAATTATAACTCATTAGCACTATTGAAATTAGAATATAATTTTTTAAATGCTTATTAAATTTATCATGAAAAAATACTTTGTTATTACCTTTTTACTATTTACAAAAATTTCGTTAGCGCAATCACCTTTGCCTATTCCACCTTTATTATCAGGCACTAATTTTAATTTAACTATTCAAAATGGCGTAACACAATTTTACCCAGGAATTAATACGCCAACGTATGGCATTAATGGTAATTTATTAGCTCCTACCTTACTCTTTAAAAAAGGTGATGTAGTTACATTGAATGTTACCAATACACTCACTGGAAACGGTAATGCAACAACTATTCATTGGCATGGGCTTCATGTGCCGGCTTCGGCCGATGGCGGCCCTCACCAATTAATTAATCAAGGAACAACTTGGCAACCTTCATTTAAAGTATTAAATAATGCAGCTACATTTTGGTATCATCCGCATGGAATGAATAAAACAGATTTACATGTAGCTAAGGGAATTGCAGGATTGATAATCGTTAAAGATACTATTGAGTCAAAAATAAATTTACCCCGAACTTATGGTGTAGATGATTTTCCTATCATCATCCAAACCAAAGATTTTGATATACTTCATCAAATTGCTATTTCAACACAAACCGATACTGCACACATGGTGAATGGTGTTGTAAATCCTTATTTGGATGCTCCTTCACAAGTAATTAGATTGAGATTGCTAAATGGTTCATCAGGTAGAACTTTTATGTTGGGGTTTTCAAACAACATGAATTTTCATTTGATTGCAACTGATGGAGGCTTGTTAGATTCATCACAAAGCATGAACAGGATTCAATTATCAAATGGTGAACGGGCTGAAATTTTAGTTGATTTTAGTATGTTTTCAGGTGGAAATATTTATTTAAAAAATTTCGGTTCTGAATTGGCTCATGGCATTCAAGGTGCTGATTCAGTAGGCGATAATTCAATAAATTTTATCCCTGATTATTATACCAATCCATTAAATGGCAGTGATTATGATTTACTAAAAATTAATTTTACGGCTCCAACTAGTTCGCCTGTAATTACTATTCCTGCAGCACTTACACCACTTTCAGTTATTCCTATTTCATCTGCTACCTTTAACCGTAATTTTGTTTTTGATACAATAACCGAAATGGGGAATGTGCCCAATTTTGCAGCTGGTCCGTTTGCTATCAATCAAAAATTATTTGAAATGGATTCTATCAATGAAACAGTTTATTTAAACACAACAGAAACCTGGACATTGATAAATAGAACTATGGTGGCTCATCCATTTCACATTCATGATGTAGAATTTTTAATTGTTGACATCAATGGAAAATTGCCACCAGCTTATGAAAAAGGTTGGAAAGATGTGGTGTTGGTGATGCCTGGCGACACTATAAGATTCATTACAAAATTTGAAGATTTTGCTGATGACCATATTCCATATATGTATCATTGTCATGTATTACATCATGAAGATGATGGAATGATGGGCAGCTTTATTGTGATTGATACAACAAAAAATGGAGTACATGAATTGACAAGAAATACAGATGGAATAAGCATTTACCCAAATCCTTGTAATGATGAATTAAGAATTACGATGGACGAATTACGATGGAAAAACTCAAAATTAGAAGTGATTGATTTACTCGGTCATGTATTAGTGATGAAAGAAGTATTTGAAATCAAGAATTCATCAATCAACATTCATAATTTATCTAACGGGATATATTTTTTAAAAATCACTTCTAATAACAACATCATTACAAAAAAATTTGAGAAAGAGTGAGTAGATTAATATCGCAGCCCTCTTCCTTCCAAGTATTGCAACACAAACTCCTTTTTACGTTGTGATACAGGAATGGCTCTTCCGCCTTCAAGTACTATTGTGCCACTATCTGTTTTTCTATCATACATTTTTATTTTGGCAGGGTTCACTAAACATGAATGATGTGTTCGAATAAATCCAGTTAATAACTCTTCATAAAAACGTAGATTTTTTGATACTAAAATTTCTTCATTAGTTTGTAAATAGAATTTAGTGTAAGCTCCTTCTGCTTCACAAAAAAGAATATCCTTTATTTTCACAAAGTAAGTTCTATCAATATCCTTTAATACGATTTGCTTATCCGTTTCAGTTTTGTTATTTAACTGTTGCATTAATACTTGCAACTGGTTTTGTAAAATAGTACTTGAAATATTATCTAAAGCTTTTTGTAAAGCGGCTTGTAATTCAATAGGGTCAATAGGTTTTAGTAAATAATCAATAGCACTAAATTTGAAAGCTTGCACTGCATACTTGTTATGTGCTGTGGTGAATATCAATTGAAATTTTGGTTGGAAAATTTGTTGCAATAAATCAAAACCGGTTCCGTCATCCATTTCAACATCTAATAAAACTATATCAGGTTGCCACTCATTTATTTTTTTAAATCCGCTTTTTACACCTTCGGCTTCGGCAATTAAATGCTGATCATTGTTCCATTGCTGCAACATTTGCAATAGTACATTTCTTATTTCAGGTTCATTATCAATTACCAGTATTTTCATATTATTATTGT
>JBDKJJ010000216.1:0-6439 GCA_039796635.1 Bacteroidota bacterium | reverse complement strand
GCGCATAAATCAACTTTGTTTTTTTCAATTAAATCAAAATAGTTGGAAGGCGTTGATGAAATAATATGCAAATCAACTGGTGTTTGCGTAAGCGTTTTTATGGTTGCAATATCTTCAAATACAGTTTCATCATCGTTACAATCAACATGAAAAAAATCAATCTCTAATTCATCAACAATTTCAACAATTTCATTGATGTTTCTTTTATTATCGGAATATATGGATGCTGATATTTTCATTAATGTGGTCGGATAATTTTTACTTTATTTTTAAACAAATCAGTAGTGTCTGATTTTTCATCTTTCAACGCAATATCGGGTAAATTATTTAATTCAGGCTGACCTGCATTAACCCATGCTGTGTACCAAAATGAAGCTACATTTATGATGGCAGTTCGTAATCTTCTCTCTGCCATGTTGTTCAATTTAGTATTATAAGCTATAGCAAAATCACGAGAATACACTTTTACCGATTGCGAATTAATTGTTTCAATTCCGTATTTTTTATCTTCTCCTAATTCTTTTGTGAGCATTTTTTCAAATGTCAAAACAGAGTCTAATTCAGAATTACTTTCCATAATTATTTTCCAAATAAACTCTTGTGTGTTTTCAATGTATTGTGCTTTGCCTACAAAATAATCATAATTTTCACCTAACAATTCAGGTACTCGGCTTTCCCAAAATGAATGAATGCCAACTTGATTTGTTATTTGACCATTATAGTTTTCGCTGGTGTGTAGCGGCACATGTGCATCGGCTATATAATGCCCAATATCAGCAGAAACTGATAGAATTTTTTTCTTATCTTTTCGTTTGAATGCATCAGTTAATCTGTACATCATTTTTTGAACATACCATGGTACAATGCCATAAGCATTCAATGTATCAGCGGAATATTTTTTTTCAGCATCTTTCCATTTGTGAGGCATATTCACATCAGGATATTTGCCATAATGATCTAAATCAATATAATGCCTAATGCCTTCATCAGGGTTTACATTGCGGCGTTTATCGGGGTCAACGGCATGTTGCGTTAAAAACTCAATATTGGGTTTATACAGCGGCATCATATCTTCAGGTAAACACATCACCGCCATTCTGTTAATACGTTGATGCGCCCAAAAACCCCAACTGCTTGATGTTTGATAGGTTATAATAATTATAGCAATTATTCCGAAGCCAATAAAAATTTGTTTTTGTAGTTTCATTTATCTTAATGATTTTATCAAAAACCATGGATTTAATAATTTCTTTTTTTCATCATCATTCAAAAGCATGGCAGCAATTTTATCCATAAATTTTTTATTAGAACAAGCTCGGTTCATAATAAAATTAAACAAATTTGGATAATGAATTAATTTTTGAACCCATGCACTAATCATTAATTCTTTGCGCATAGTTCGGCTTATTCGTTTATCAAAATTAATTAGTTCTTTTTCTGAAAAATCATTTTTTGCAATACAAGTTTTTGTTTGCTCAGCCGCTAACCATCCGCTATACATGGCGTTTCCAATTCCTTCACCAGTAAGTGGGTCAATTAAATGTGCAGCATCGCCAATCATCATATAATTATTGCCATACAACTTTCTTTTTTTTGAACCTAATGGTAAACCAAATCCTTCTAAAGGTGTTAGTTGAGTACTGTTTTTAAATCTATCTTTTAATGAAGGATGATTGGTAATTATATCATTAAATACATTTTTTAAATTTATCTTTTGTTTGCTTATTGCTGATTTAACCATTCCAATTCCAACATTTGCTTCATTGTTTTTCATCGGAAAAATCCAAAAATAACCTGGTAAAATTCCTTTAATAAAATGCAATTCAACTAAGCCATTTGGTTCTAAGCCATCAATGTTTTTCATGTACGTTCTTAACCCAGCACAATAATGATTTTCTTCTACCTTAAAGCCGGTTATTTTTCTTGAAAAGCTTGAGTGAGCTCCGTTTGCAATAATAAGTAAGGATGCATTAAAGCTATGTTTTTTATCTTTTGATTGAATAAAATAGCCTTCATTAGTTTTGTTGAAGGTATCAATATTTACACCTTCAATTAATGTAATATTTTTTCTGATTTTTACTTCATTTATTAAAAAATTATCAAAGTGTTCTCTTCTAATTACTAATCCTGGTGAATTTTTATTTTTTTTAATTACATCGTTTGAGCAAGCTATGGTAAAATATTTTTCATTGGGTGCTACAAATTTTCCGCCCCAGCATTTTTCAACAAATGGTTGATGGTATAATCTATTTAAAATTTCAGGATTTATTCTGTTTAATATTGAAAATGATTTTTCACTAATTCCATCGCCACAAATTTTATCTCTGGGGAAAATTTCTTTATCAATTAAAGTGCAATCAATACCTTGATAGCTTAAATGCAAGGCAGTTGTTGCACCAGCTGGCCCAGCTCCAATAATTATTATTTGCGGTTGTTGATGCATCAATTAATCATCTAATTTTGTAACTCCACCACTTACAATAAATTTCATGGCTTCAGCAGCTGTAATGCCTGTAACTATGGTTACATTCTCTTTTGGTACAATTAATAAATCACCTGCAAAGCTGTAACTCATGGGGCAATACACTGCAACTTTACCCTCGGCACCAATATCTTCTAAATCACTTTGTGTAATAAATGCCATTCGTTGAATTTGATTTACTTTATCAATAGTTACTAATACTGGTGTATCAAATCTTTTTTGCTCACCTGCAAATGCGCCTATCAAATCTTTAATACTGCCATAAACAAACTTTAAAAATTTTGAGCGATTGATTAATTTTTCCATCACTCCAATAATTTTATTCAAAAAGAAATTAGTACTGAAATACCCAATGATTACAATCAAAGAAATGAATAAAATAAATCCTAAGCCAGGCGCTGAAAAATTAAAGAATTTTTGTGTGATATCATTGATAGGAATGATATTGTCAATTTTGTTAAATAACCAGAATAGTGCTACAATGGTAATACTAATCGGGCCTACGATAAACAATCCTTGAAGAAAATAATTGATTAATTTTTTTGTCATGATGAAATCAAATTGAAGTGCAAAGTACGGATATGCGGTTTTATTTTTTACATATTGCTGTGATGAAAATTTAGTAAGTTCGCCTTCTGAAATGAAAATCAAAATTCTACTTCTACTTCTTTTATCAATTGTGTCATATATAACAATGGCTCAAACTAAAGCTGTATTCGGCAATTTGAAGTTTGAAGGCGATGTATATGTAGGAAAAATTTATAAGCATACTGCTAATTTCAAACCTGACCCAACGCAGCTTGTGAAAGGCTTTGAAATAAGTTTGATGCGTCAAACTTTTGGCAGTAAAGATTGGCATCGGCATTATAATTTTCCTTTGGTGGGTATAAAAATTAATTATGCTGATTACGGAAATCCTGTTCTAGGCAAAGGAATTAGTGTATTACCTTTTTTGCAATTAAAACTTTTTAATGTTAAAAACACTCAAGGATTTTTTTCGTATGCCACCGGTTTAGCTTATCTAACTAAGCATTATGATAGGTTTACAGATTCAACCAATAATGTAATTGGCTCAGTAATTAATGAAACATCGCAATTCAAATTTGGGTTAAATCATACTTTTAAAAATAAAGGAGTGCTTACATCAGCCATTGGTTTTCAGCATTATTCAAATGCGAAGTTCACTTCACCAAATTTGGGAATCAATGTGTATAGTTTTAGTGTAGGCTATCAAAAATTTATTTCAAAAACACCAGCCAATTTCCGTACTGTAAAAGATATTTTGGTTAATAAAAAACTTAGGTTAGATGCACGTTTTAGTTATGCTCGAAATGAAAATCAATTAAGTGGCGGTCCTAAAAATCCCTATTTCATTACTTATTTCGGCATTCATAAAAGATGGTGTTACAATAACAGATGGTCGTTAGGATTGTGGTATCAATATGATAAAGGATACAAACATCAACTGCAATTTTATGAAGAAAGAAGTGACATTGCCAACTTCACTAATAAAGCGGCTATGGTAATTGGCGATGAATTTATTTTTGGTAAATTAAGTTTAACAGGATGTTTGGGTTATTATTTATACGAAAATGGAGGAAACCAAAAATTATTTCAAAGCTTAGGCGTACAATATGTTTTATGGCGATATAATAGTATAAAGCAAAATGATATTTATGTTGGTGTTCAAATGAAAACACATTACGGCGTAGCCGAGTATTTTGAAACCATGGTAGGAATCAGATTTTAATGAAATTGCAATTTAAATGAGAAAGATTTCAGCCGATAAAGTTTTCACGATTGAAAATGGAATTATTGAAAATGGTGTTTTGATTTTGAATGAACAAAATGAAATTGTAAGCATCTCAACACGTGATCAATTTGATAGTGCTGAATTAGAGATTTTGCATGGAGATATTTGCCCAGGTTTTATCAATGCCCATTGTCATCTTGAATTATCACACCTGAAAAATAAAATTACACCACATAACGGGTTGGTAAATTTTATTCAACAACTCATCAAAGCAAGATTTGAAATCAGCATGGAAGAAAGACTGCAACAAATTGCTGATGCTGAATCTGAAATGATTAAAAATGGAATTATAGCAGTTGGCGATATTAGCAATGAAGATATTTCCGTGCATCAAAAAGTAAAAAAGAATTTATATTATCATACATTCATTGAAACAATTGGGCTTAATCCATCAATAGCTCAAATAAAATTTGATGAAGGGCTTGCGTTAAGTCGTAAATTTTTTGAAAATGAATTAATAAATTCTTTATGTCCGCATGCTCCTTATTCAACATCTACAACTCTTCAACAATTAATTTATAATCTTCATCAAACATCCACTATTCATAGTCAGGAAAGCGATGAAGAGTCAAAGTTTTTTAAGTACAAATCAGGTGATTTTATTGAGTTTTATAAAAATATAAATATTGATATTTCTTTCTTCAATTCAACAAATAAAAATTCAATTCAAAACAATATTAATTTTTTTCCTACATCTTCAAAAATTCTTTTTGTTCATAATACTTTCATGAATGAAAATGATTTGAATACAATGATGAATCACAATTCTAATAGTTTTTTATGTGCTTGCATAAAAGCAAATTTGTTTATTGAAAGTAAAGTTCCTGATATTCAATTATGGTCGAAATATTCCAACAATATTTGTATCGGAACTGATAGCTTGGCATCTAATAATTGTTTATCAATTTGGGATGAAATATGTTCAATTCAACAATATTTTCCTGAAATCACTTTCAATGAATTGTTGCAATATTCAACTTTAAACGGAGCTCGTTTTTTAGGAATAGATAACTGGGCTGGTAGTTTTAAAATTGGCAAAAAACCTGGTGTGAACCTAATCGTTGAAGATAAAATAAAACGAATTGTATGATAAGCTTATCATGAATCAATAATAATTTTAAAAAGGAATTAAATAAAAAAAACCCTCAACATTGTTGAGGGTTTTAGTCTGTGGGAGCTACTGGGTTCGAACCAGTGACCCCCTGCTTGTAAGGCAGGTGCTCTGAACCAGCTGAGCTAAGCTCCCTTTAATGTACTCTTTTGTCCAGTGATCCTCCCGATTGTATCGGGATGCTCTGAACCAGCTGAGCTAAGCTCCCTTTTTCAAGGACTGCAAAAGTAAAACTTAATTTAACATTTGCAAATTTTTTGTACCACGTACGGGAGTCGAACCCGTCATTCCTCCGTGAAAGGGAGGCGTCTTAGCCGATTGACCAACGCGGCGTTTTTTGGGAGTGCAAAGATAACTCACGTTTTTAATTTTCAAAATTTATTTTCAAAAAAAATTAAAAAATATTTCTAAATAAAATTTGAAAGGTGATACAACCTTATTGCATACTTTTACGACTATGTATTTAGAAACAGCAAAAATGAGGTGTTTAATATTAGATGACATTCATGAAGTGTTCATTCAAAATATTCAATCATTAGGCATTCAGATTGTAAAGCAATTAGATTTAAGTAGTGTTGAACTTGAAAATATTATCACTGATTTTCAAATTATTGTGATAAATAGTAAAGTGAAGGTTGATAAAGTTCTTTTAGATAAAGCGGTTAACTTAAAATATATACTCAGACCAGGAAGCGGAATGGAAAATGTGGATGTTGATTATGCTGAATATAAAGGTATTATTTGCCTTAATTCGCCTGAAGGGAATTGCAATGCTGTGGCAGAACATACATTGGCTATGATATTAATGTGGCATCATAAAATATTAAAATCGGCTAATGAAGTAAAAAATGGAATTTGGCTCCGAAAAGAAAATACTGGTGATGAGTTGGCAGGAAAAACAATTGGAATAATTGGATATGGCAATGTAGGTAAGGCTTTTGCCGAAAAGTTAAAATGTTTGGACGTTAAGGTATTTGTATATGATAAGTATTTAACCAACTATGGTGATGAGAAAATTATAAAGTGTGATTTG
>JBDKJJ010000215.1:0-6682 GCA_039796635.1 Bacteroidota bacterium | reverse complement strand
GCCTTATTAGGTGGCAGTGAAATTATTCGTGATTTTATTGCCTTTCCGAAAAATAATTCAGGCAGAGATGTGATGATGGATTCACCATCAACCATTGCTGAAAAGCAATTGAAAGAGTTGGGGTTGAAGTAAATTTTAAAAGCTAAAATTTAAAATCAAAAAATGAGAACAATTTTAATCAATGTGATTTTTTGTTTTACATACAATTTTGTACTTGGGCAAAAAAAAGATACGATAAATTCGACTCAATATATCAGAGTGAGAGACTCGGTTTTTTATAACAGTTTACCGTACTCAGGAGTTGCTAAAAAATTTGATAAAGTTGGGAAATTGATTGGTATAGAAATTTATCAAAATGGAGTAGCAAATGGTTCGTGGATAGAATGGTATTCGACAGGCGAAAAGAAGTTTGAAGGTCAATTCCAAAATGGAAAGCCTTTCGGAAACTGGACTGAATGGTATATCGATGGGAAAATCAAACTTTCCATTAACATGCAAATAGGCGAATAATTTTATTATTTATTATTCAACATCACTAACCTTACAAATTGCAAAAAGATATATAGCGATTATTTTGGAGAAGAATAATCTTATTGTTTTGATGATTTAATAACTCACTGCCTTACAAATACTTTTAATTAATTAGCTAAAAGTTTGATTACTTTTGCGCTTCAAAATTTTTATAAAATGTTATCAAAAATTCAACCTGTAATAAACGAGCCTGTAAAAGGTTATGCGCCAAATTCACCTGAAAAAATTGCATTAAAAGCGGCTTTACAAACGGCTAAATCTAATGAAGTTGATATTCCTATGTATATAGGAGGTAAAGAAATTAGAACCACTAATAAACAACGTATTCATCCACCACATGAAATTGCACATACATTAGGCTATTTCCATAAAGGTGATGCAAGTCATGCAAAAGCCGCTGTTGAAGCTGCTTTAGCTGCAAAAGAATCATGGGAAAATTTATCTTTAGAAAACAGAGCTGGTATATTTTTAAAAGCTGCGGATTTATTAGCCAATAAATACCGCTATGAAATGAATGCTGCTACAATGCTTGGACAAAGTAAAAATTGTTTTCAAGCTGAAATTGATAGCGCTTGCGAATTGATTGATTTCTTACGTTTCAATGTACAGTTTATGTATGAAATGTATAATCAACAACCTATAAGCGGTGCAGGCATGTGGAATAGAGTAGAGTACAGAGCATTGGAAGGTTTTATTTTGGCAGTAACGCCATTTAATTTTACTGCAATTGGTGGTAATTTACCAACAAGCGCAGCAATGTTGGGTAATACAGTAGTTTGGAAATGTGCCAATACACAAGTTTATTCAGCTAATGTGTTTATGAAAATTTTGAAAGAAGCTGGCTTGCCTGATGGTGTTATTAATTTGATTTTTGTTGATGGTGCAACTGTTGGCGATGTTTGTTTGAATCACCCAATGTTGGCTGGTATTCACTTCACTGGCTCAACTGGCACATTCAATCACATGTGGAAAGCGATTGCAAATAATATTGAAATTTATAAATCGTATCCACGTATTGTAGGTGAAACGGGAGGAAAGGATTTTGTAATGATTCATCCATCAGCAAATGTTGATGCATCGGTTACAGCATTGGCTCGTGGCTCTTTTGAATATCAAGGTCAAAAATGTTCGGCAGCTTCAAGAGCTTATATTCCATCTAATTTAGCGGATGAAATTTTATCTAAATTAGTAGCAACCATTAAAACATTTAAAATGGGAACTACTGAAGATTTCAGCAATTTCATCAATGCGGTGATTGACGAAAAAGCATTTGATAGCATTGCTAAATATATTGACGGTGTTAAAAATTCAAGCAATGCAAAAATTTTAGTTGGTGGTAATTATGATAAATCAAAAGGTTATTTTATTGAACCAACTGTAATTCAAACAACTGATGCTTCATACACTACTATGTGTGAAGAAATCTTCGGACCAGTTTTAACTGTATATGTTTACAATGAAAATGAGTTTGAAAAAACTTTAGAAATTTTAGATTCTACTTCGCCTTATGCATTGACAGGAGCTATTATAGCACAAGATAGAAATGCAGTTGAAATGTGCTTCCGTAAATTACGCCACAGTGCAGGTAATTTTTATATCAATGATAAACCAACAGGTGCAGTAGTTGGTCAGCAGCCATTTGGCGGTGGTCGTAAATCGGGTACAAACGATAAAGCAGGTTCAATTTTAAATTTGTATCGTTGGGTAAGTGCCAGAACAATCAAAGAAACTTTTGACCCACCAATGGATTATAAATATTCATTTTTGAGTGAAGCATAATTTTTTTTATTAATTAATTTTAATAATTTTCATGTATGAAACAACGCCCTAATATACCAGCACGATTACTTTGGGAATATGATTATGATACTTTCAATTTTGATAAATCATATAAGATTGTGATTGAACGTGTAATGCAACGTGGTAATTTAGCAGAATGGAAAACAATCTTACAATATTATTCCAAAGAGCAACTTTTAAGTGCATTGGAATGGAGTGCACAATTAGATAAGCAAGACAAAGCATTTGCATTATTTTTCATGAATTCTGATTTAATCAATGCTGCATAAAAATCCATTTATTATTGCTCCTGCTACATTTGCACTAACGCAAGAATTACAGGCGCTGCCTGAATTAGAAGGATTTCATTTAGTTGGAGGAACTTCGTTGGCTTTGCAATTAGGTCATCGAAATTCTATTGATATTGATTTGTTTACGCATCATGAATTCAATACTAATTCATTGGTGGATATGCTTAAAAATAAAGGATTTAAAATTGAAGTTAGTTTTCAAAAAGGAAATGCATTATTGTCTTACATCAATAACATCAAAGTTGATTTTATCAGGCATAATTATCCTTACATAAAGCCGCCAATAACTGAAGAAGGAATTACTTATTTATCAATGGAAGATATATGCGCTATGAAAATAAATGCCATTCACGATTCAGGAAAAAGATTAAAAGATTTTATTGATATTTATTTTTTGTTGGAACATTTTTCTATCAAACAAATGCTCGATTTTTTTTGCATCAAATATCCCAATACCAATCCAGTAATACCTTTGAGGGCAATTACTTATTTTGATGATATTGATGAAGACATTGATCCACCCAAATTATTACATCCAATTTCATTAGATGAAATAAAAAACAGAATTAAAGATGGCGTTTTGCATGGAGGGAAAATTTTTCGTTGATCGACTAAATAGTTTCTTCTAAAGAAGATAAAACGGATTCAATTTTAAACTTGTATTTTTGGGTTGATGCAAGAACTATTAAAGAATTTTTTGACACATCAAATAATTATCGTTATTCATTTTTAAACGAAGCTTAATTTAAGTAATTTATAAAAAATATAACAATGGAAGATTTAGTAAAACAAATTAGTGAGAAGGCTGGAATCAGCGAAGAACAAGCAAAATTGGCTTTAGAGGCTGTAGTTGCTTTTGCAAAAGAAAAAGTACCACCTGCATTTCAAGGTATGGTTGATGGTTTACTTAAAGGTGAAAAACCATCAGGTATGGGTGGCATGTTAGGTGGATTATTTGGCAAGTAGATTAATAATTAGCTAAAACAAACCAAAAAGGCATAGAGTTGATTCTATGCCTTTTTGGTTTGATGTTGTTATCAGAAAATTATCTTTCTAAGCTCCATTTTTTTGAAATAATATTTCCAGATGAAGTTTTAAAGTTTGCTAAATAAATTCCAGATGAAAAATTTGAAGTGCTTATTATAATTGAGTTTGAAGTGATATTACTTTTTGAATAAAGTAACTGTCCTTGCATGTTATAAAGTTCAATATTTTTTAAGTTTGATTCTGAAATGAAATTAACTACAAGTTGCGATAATTCATTGTTGTGTGATATGATGAAATCTTCATTTTTTTCCAATGAAGTGTTCTGTACTCCATTTGCATTAGTTATGATTACTGTATCTTTATAAGAATCAAAACAATTTGAATTTAGAACCAATAGTGTAACTATATATATTCCGTTGGCAGAATAAGAGTGAATGGGATGTTGATTTGTGCTTGTGTTTCCATCACCAAATGACCAATTAAATGATGTTGCTCCTGAACTTTGATTAGTAAAAGTAATATTGGTATTGATTTGTGAGTATTTAAATTTTGCAATAGGCACAGCACTTACATGTAATGTTTTTGCTGAATCGGCTACACAATTATTATCATTGATATTTAAGGTAATATTTTTAGACCCATTAGCACTCCAGTTAATTTGATATGGCCCTGCACCACTGCCTGAAACAATATTTCCACCTGAGAAACTCCAAGTGTAAATTGCATTTGATGTTGCACTTCCATTAAACGAAACAATTGTATTAAATCCAACGCAAACATTATCAATAAATAAAAAATCAGGGTTTGGTGTTGGTGTTACAAATATTGTATCGGCAAATGTTCTGCTACCATAAGTATTGCTTGCGGTAAGTGTAATGATATGATTACCACCAACTGAAAAACTAACTTTAGGATTTTGTAGAGATGAATTTTGAATATTTGCACTTGCATCAAATTGCCATTGCCAAGTTGTTGGATTGTTTTTTGAACTATCAATTAATTGGATGGAATCACCACTGCAAAATTGCCCATTAGGAATTTTAAAAAATGCAATTGGACCTAAATAAACACAGCTTCCATCATCAATTTGTGCCATTGAATTATAATTGCTCATTGTAGGATTTGTGCAACCTTGACAATTCAACATTTTAAACGCATCTAATTTGCCATACCCCCAAATGTTGTTTGGTAAAACAGAACCCGTAAAATTATCAGTAGCAACACAAGTAGTTAATGCTGCTTTTACATCACTCCAATTTGCCGTTGGCTTCTTTTGAAAATACAAGGCTACTGCACCGCTTACACAAGGCGCTGCGGCTGATGTTCCTTTGTGTGGTCCATGCAATGTATCAGCTGAAATTGAAGAAGGATTATTTGTTTTTGCCCAATTTATCCAATACAAATCATTAGCGGCTAATGTCCATTCACCAGATGCCGAAATATCTGGTTTGTTTTGTGCGTTTCTTGTTGGTCCTTTGCTACTGCTAGGGTAGTGGTTTCCAACAGCATGACCATCGCAATTATTTGTTAAACCTTGCCAAGTTTGGAAATTGTTTCTATTTAAATAATTACCAACCGATATTATTTTGTTAGAACAATTCCAGGCGCCCACTATTGTTTTTTCAGTATCAGGCATCATGTAATTTATCATATCTGGCAATTGCAATGTGGTTGGTAATCCTGAAGCTAACATCAATGAACTACCTGTATAATTTGGGTGACTCCAAATATCAAACTTCCCAATTCCTTTGGTCATAAATCGCCAAGTATAATTGGTAATTGAATCAACATAAACTCCGAAATACATAAAGTAATGTCCGTTTTGTTTTTCGCAATATGATTCTAATACCCCAAGTTGCTGACCTAAATTATTTCTGATAGTATCATATTTGGTAAATTGAGTTAATGAACCCATTTGGAAATTTGACATTACATTAAGCCATGGAGTTCTATTTCTATGAACAAATGTTGGAGATGTTTTATCTGCACCAACTGCAAAATAAGCATTGTTCCAATCGGCATAATCACTAAATAATTCAAGATAGGCTACATATTTTCCGCCACCAATCGGAAAAGAATTAAAAAATGTATAAGCTGAATCACTTGGAATATTATATCCTAAATGCATGTACTTTCCACCTGAATTACCTGCCGAGTTTACAAATGCTCTACCACTTTGAGCCGTTACTAAATTTTCAATTGCTAGTGTTGCTAAATCAGTAGCATCATGCGAACCATTATAAGTACCCAAACTAGCATTAATAACGCATGGTTTGCCCAACGCAGCAGCTTTTGCAAAACAGTATGCTGCACCATCAGCTACACATGATTCAAATGAATTTCCTGTAACACCATTAAAATCAATGGCTACAAAAATTAAATCAGCATTAGGAGCTATACCTCTATAATTACTTTTTTGTTGACTATTGCCACAAGCCACACCAGCTGTAAGTGTTCCATGTCCGAAGAATCCATTGGGTGGAATATGTGTGCAAGTACCTGCATTAATAGATGCACTATCCCAATCTTTTCCGTATCCAAATGGCGCTGGATGAATACTTCCTGCAGTATCAAATTGGCTCCAAATATATTTTATTCTTGTGTTTCCGTTCGGTCGTTTGAAATCCGGGTGATTAAAATCAATACCTGAATCTAAAAAACCTATGATAATTCCAGTACCGTCATAAGCTTGTGTAAGTGGCGTTGTTCCTGCATGAACGGATGTAACATTATTGTTTGCATTAGCTTGATCTTCCATTGTTTTCCCATAGTAATAAGGTCGTTGAATACTTTCATAAAAATCACTTTTTAAAAAATTATCATATTGATTAGCTGGAATCATAACTGATGAAATATCACCAGCGTTGAATTTAAAAGTGCCGCCTAATTGTTTTACTATAGCTTTTGTTTTTTCAACATTCCCTTTTACAAATAGTGAAATATTTTTTTTTGTGTTTGTATTTAAACCTAAATGTTGAGAGAAATTTGGATGTAATTGCGCTGTTGAATATTTAATAAAACCTGCAACAATAATTATTAGAAGTATAAATTTCTTCATAATGAATGAATTATAA
>JBDKJJ010000214.1:0-8819 GCA_039796635.1 Bacteroidota bacterium | reverse complement strand
ATTGCACTTGGTATAAAACTTAGTTTTAACCTTGTTAATCTTTTTTATTCATAAAATCTAAAATCTATTTTTTCTAAATGAAAAAAAATCTTACAATTCTTCTGTTTGTTTTTTGTGGCTTTTTTTATGCTAATGCTCAATCAAATTTAAAGCGTTGTTCATCTGAAACTCCTTCAGCTGAATGGGATGAGTGGTTTAATGCTAAAGTTGAGGAGTTTAAATTGGCTCAACAGAATGGTAGAACTAAAGCCAACACCACTTATGTTATCCCTGTAGTTTTTCATGTTATTTATGGAACTCAAAATATTGGAACATATCCAAATTTATCAAAAGCTCAAGTAACATCTCAAATTCAAATTTTGAATGATGATTTTCAAGGCAAAGGGTATAATAGTAATCAGTATGCCACTATGGGAACTGGCGGAAAACTACCATTTTACAACTATGCCGTTGCTAATAATTTACCTGCTCCTAATAATAATGGAGTTGCAATAGGAAGTTTGAGTATTGAATTTAAACCAGTTTGGGTTAAACCAAATGGTGATACTTTAACTGAATTGGGTATTGATAGAATTAGCTACTCTTCAAAAAGTTGGAGTAATCCTGCTTCATTTACAAGTGCAACTCAATTTAAAAATTATATGGATAATACTATTAAACCTGCTTCCATCTGGGATCCTACTAAATATTTAAATGTTTGGGTTACTGATTGTGACCAAAATGTTAGTTTACTTGGATATTCAACTTTTCCAAGCGGTACTACTTTAACCGGTTTAGGTTCAGGAACAGGAACTTCAAATACTGATGGAACATGGATTTGGGCGCAGGCTTGTGGTAATGTTGGTACATTAACAGCTGGTTATAATAAAGGTAGAACTTTAACTCATGAATTAGGTCATTTTTTGGGTTTACGCCATACTTGGGGTGATTCAAATTGTGGAACAGATTATTGCAATGATGTGCCACCATCTCAAACAGCTAATTATAATGCTTGGCCAATTACATATCCGTTCAATACTAGTACATGCACAGCTACAGGATTATATAAAAGCAATGCTACTGATGGTGAAATGTTCATGAATTTTATGGATTATTGTGAAGATGCTGCTATGTGGATGTTTACCAATGACCAAGTTACAAGAATGAATACTGCACTAACTCAATCAACCAATAGAAAAAATTTAACTGCATCTTCTTTATTAGTTTGTAAACCTGATGTGGGTGCATCAGCTCAAACTATTGCTAAGCAATATTTGAAAACAGTTACTAATGTTTATCCAAATCCAACAAATGGTTTGATTAATATTTCAACTGATTTTGCTTCAAATACAAATCTAAAAGTTGAAGTTAGAAATGTGGTTGGACAAACAGTATTCACATCTATTGCAAAATCAGTTTCATCAAATGTACTTCAATATGATTTAAGCTCATTGAACAAAGGAATTTATTTCATCACTTTAACATCTGAAAACGGAAGTGCTATTACACAGAAAATTATTTTTGAGTAATAGTTTCTAACTAAATAAAAAAGGGATAACAAATTAATTGTTATCCCTTTTTTATTTGCGTTTGTTTTTTATTTAGGTACAATAAATGGTGTCTTTTTTAAATCGGGGTAATATATTGATGCATAACCACACCATACACCAATTCCGCCTCCTTTAATATTTGTTTTCACATTTGATGGTGATGCAAAAGGATTACCTACATTGCTATAAGCATCATCAGCAGTTTGCCAAAAATCAAAAACATCATTATCAATGGCTGAAAGTTTTATTCTTACACTATCACCCATTTTGAAATATCCAAAATTTTTGAATGCTTCGCTTGAAGTATCATTTTTATTGAACCCTGCTGAAATAGGAAAATCGTAAGTTTTACCATTTGTGAAATCATCATTGAAAGTTGAATTGTAGCCTGGAAAAAATGAATTACTATTGGTTTGAGTGAAGTATCTGTAAAAATCTTTTGTGGTTCCATTATCTGTTCTTTTGATATATATTCGTGAAAATGAATCAAGTGTTGAAGCATTTCGAGCTATCGCCCAAATACTATCAAAACTTCCAGTACTTAATATTTTTGTATCGGCTAATAATTCATACGCATCCATTGTGCTTGATGCTGGGATTGAAATTTTTAAAGTATAAGTTGTGTTTAAATGACCCGTATCAGCAGGGTTAATGGTTGCTAAATCAATGCCTACCATTCCTAATCCTGCAAAAGGAATTTGTATAGCTGCTTTTCCACTAAAATCTAATCCATTAATGGTATATACTGAAATAGTATCATTACCAAATGGTACTGAGTATTCCTTTAATTTAATTACTTGTCCGTTGCTGCCAATTACTTTTATGTCAGCATTGTGAACATATATTTTGCTCACTTTACTCAATGATAAATCACCAAATACTGAAAATGTTTTAGTTAAAAAAACATAAGGTGGCGTTCCGTTTTCAATGTAACCTTCCACCACAGGTTTATCTTTTAAAGTTGAAATACCGCTTAAATCATAATCTCTTTCGCATGAAGCAAAAATTATGGTTGATACTGTGAATAATAAAATGAAATATTTTTTCATGATAAAATTAAAATTTAAAGTTCCAAGTTATTGATGGTAATGGTATTGGGAATAATGATACTTCAGTGGCTTTTACTTTTGCAGTTCCTTTAGTTACATCACCGCTTGAATCTAAGTAAACTATGAAAGGATTGAATCTAGAATAAACATTATATACTGAAAATGTCCAACTGCCTTCAACACGTTTATTTTTTTTATGCTTTGGTGTATAAGTGGCTGATAAATCACCACGATGATAGGCAGGCAATCGGTAAGCATTTATTTTTGAATATTGTTCATATAAAGTACCAGCTACTTGATATAATGAATTAGGAACTGTGATAGCATTGCCAGTGCCGTAAACCCAAGTAGCACCAAATTTCCAACGTTTATTCAATTCATAAGATGCTACAAAACTTATATCATGTCGTCTGTCATATTTCGTAGGATACCATTCATAGTTATTCAAACCAGCAAATTTTCTTTGAGTATAAGATAAAGTATAACCTAACCAACCTGAAAGTTTACCATATTGTTTATTAATTAAAAATTCAGCGCCGTATGATTCGCCTTTTCCGAAAGTAAAATCTTTTTCAACATTGCCTGAACCATCATCAACAAAAAATTCACGATACTCAATTTGATTTTGCATTGACTTATAATATACTTCAACCGAGGTTTCAAACATGTTTCTTTTGAAATTATGAAAATAACCAAGGGCATATAAATCACTGATTTGTGGTTTTACTGTTTTAGTACTTGGTACCCAAATATCAGTTGGTAACGAAACACCATTTCGGCTTACTAAATGTATGAATTGATTATTGTGAGAGTAAGCTGCTTTTATTGATGATTGCTCAGTTAACTCATACCTAAGCGTTAATCGTGGCTCTAATCCATTCAAGCCGCCATAAGTTTTTACAACACTATTTTTTTCATAATGAATAGTATCAGTAGGATGAAATTTTGAATCTGTATTAATCAAATCATAAGGCCCGGTTTGAATATAATGAGCATACCTTAAACCAATATTGGCTTTTAATTTTTTGGTAACATTCCAATCATCTAAAGCATAAAATGCAATTTCATGAGCATGACGTTTGTTTTTATCATCAGGCTGAATATCTAAATCGCCCGATTTTAATGATACAGCATTTGGATTGAAAATATGATAAGTATAGTTGAAGCCAAATTTTATATTATGATTATCATTTTTGAAATAATCAAAATCAGATTTTACATTCCAATCACGTATGCTACTCAATAATCCTAAGTTGAAATTATTTTGGTTGATACCAATTTTAAATTGATAATCATTGTAAACTACTGAAGTATTACAAAATAATTTTTGATTAAATAAATGATTCCAACGTAAAGTGCCAGTTGAATTTCCCCAAGGCATATTCAATGCTAAACTGCCACTTTTCGATTTAAAATTAAATACATCTCTTCCAAAATAACCACTTAAAAAAACACGGTCTTTATCGCTGAATTTATAATTGGCTTTTATGTTGAAATCATAAAAATAATATCCGCTTCCTTTCAATCTGCTATTAGTAATAAAAGGTTTTACTAAGGCATCAATATAAGTTCGTCTGCCTGAAACTATGAATGAACCTTTGCCTTTTTTGATGGGACCTTCTAAAGTTAATCGAGATGCAATTAACCCAATACCGCCGCTACCATGAAATGTTTTGTTGTTACCTTCTTTCATGTTTACATCCACTACTGATGATAATCTTCCACCATAATTAGCAGGCATTCCACCTTTTATTAAAGTTGTATTTTTGATAGCATCAGGATTAAAAACGGAGAAGAAACCAAACAAATGCCCTGTGTTATAAACTGTTGCATTATCTAACAAAACTAAGTTTTGATCAGGGCCGCCACCTCTTACATAAAAGCCGCTCATCCCTTCACCGCCTGATTTTACACCAGGCATTAATTGTAATGCCTTTAAAATATCAACTTCCCCAAAAATGGCAGGAATGTTTTTTATTTGCTCAGTGGTTAATTCTATTTTTCCCATCTGAGTATTTTTCACTTGTTCGTTTTTACGTTTATCAGTAATTAATACTTCACGTTGTAAAAGCGTTGATTTAATTAGCTCAACATTTATAGTCAAGTTTTTTTCAAGTGTTATTGTTTTTTCAATGGTTTGATAACCAAGGTAAGAATACACCAATGTATAAGTGCCTTTTGGTAATGAAAAAGCATAAAATCCAAATGAATTAGTGTAAGCGCCTACTGATGAAACTTCTTTTACTCTTACTGATGCGCCAATAAATGTTTCGCCGTCAGTGGTATCTTTTACATAACCATTAATGGTGAATTTTTCTTGAGCAAAAAGCGATGAACAAGTAATAAAGAATAGCAAAAATAATAGTGGTGTTATTTTTTTCAACATATTGTAATCTGAAAATGATGAGTGAAAATTTGAGGCGGCAAAACTATGGAAACTATTTTTAGTTTCAAAGTTTCCATGCGAAGAACTTTATTAAATTAACAAAAATCAATTCTAAATTAAATCACAAATGATGGAATGGTTTAAACTGATTATTTACTTTTGTTCTATGTTTAATAATAAAAGAATTCTTGCGGCATTTATCACCATTGTTTTGATACTATTGGTTGATCAAATTTTTAAAATTTATATTAAAACACACTATAAAATTGGCGATGAAACCATTATTGCATCTTGGTTTCATATTCATTTTATTGAAAATAAAGGAATGGCATTTGGACTTGAGTTAGAGGGCAAAATGGGTAAATTAATTCTATCAACTTTTCGTATTTTGGCATCAAGCGGAATATTTTATTTTTTTATTTATAAACCTATTCAGCAGAAAATGCATATTGGTTTTATCATTTGCATGAGTGCAATTTTTGCAGGAGCAGTAGGTAATATTTTAGATAGCCTTTATTTTGGATTAATATTTAATGAAAGTACACCATTTCAATTGGCTACATTGTTTCCTAAGGATGGAGGCTATGCACCCTTTTTGTATGGCAAAGTAGTGGATATGCTTTATTTCCCATTGTTTGAAATTACAGTACCTAATTGGGTGCCTATTATTGGTGGAAAGTATTTTGCTTTTTTTGATGCTATATTCAATATTGCTGATTCAGCCATTACTTGTGGAGTGATTTGCATTTTGCTTTTTCAAGCTAAATTTTTTCCAGTAAAAAATGAAAATGATAAATTGCCTAATACTGAAAATATAGATGCACAATTGTAGTATTAATCATTAAGTTAATAAACTTTTTTTGAAGATATTATATATAAGTTATACCAATTCCAACAACAAAATTGTCCAACCTATTTTGGAATTCTGAAGTGTAAATGCCGATACAGTATGAAAATAGTACAATTGAGTGAAACGTCCCGATTTCTTCGGGATGGACTATATTGAAAACGTAATTGGTATTAGTGCAAATCAAATGTTCTTACCAAATCATGATTAGGTGAACCATTATGACAAGTAATACAATCACTTCCTTTTTTCCCGGTTGAATAAGCTACTGAGCCACCAGGCTTAATTTCAGACCATACCCAACCGCTTCCTGCATCTTTATGGTTTGCATCTTTTTTCATGATAGCATAAAGAGATAGATTACTACCATCATAAATTTCCTTTACAATTATTGCTCCATCAGGAAAAGTTTTTCCATTGATGACTTTCCAATTGGAATCTAAAACTGATTGAGCAAGCGCATTAATTTTTAGTTTGAAACTACCATGCGGACTTGCAGCAGCTGCTGAAAGTATATTACCTGATTTATAGTAACTGTAATTAGCTGAAGTAATTTCATTATACAATGAATTGTCAGTGGCTTTATCTTTTTTGCATGAATAAGTTGAAACTGAAACTGAAATAATGGTCGCTGTAAAAATTAAGATTTTTTTCATGATTTGCTTTTTTGATTTGTGAAATTACTTACGAATAAAATAAACACTTGGATTTTTCTATCAGTACAGAATTTGTAATTCATTACTATTGAAAAGCGGATTTTAAAATCCGCCACTCAAAAGAATCGGATTACAAATCCGATTCAACTTATAGCCTATGGCTTTATTCTCCATCGTCTTTGATGTTCCGTCAAGTTTGCAACTTGACGAAGATAATAGCCGATTTAAAATCGGCAAGTATAAATGCCGAATTGCAAATTCGGCAGAACAATCACTCAATCACCAACTCATCCAATCAACAAATTCCTCACCTTACCATTCCCTTCAATTCAATCAACTTCATCAAAGCCTCAACAGGGCTGGTTTTGTTGATGTCGAGTAGTTTTAATTGCTGAATAATGTCTTTCATTTCATCACTCATTGGGTCAAAAATATTGAGTTGCATTTGTTGTGCAGGTGCGCTGCGAAGCTGTTGTCGGTTTTGTTCTCTCAAACTTTTTTCTTCCAACTTGTGCATCATTTCGTTGGCTCGTTGAATTAAGTTTGCTGGCATGCCAGCCATCTTCGCCACCTGAATCCCAAAGCTGTGCTGACTTCCACCTTGTTTTAATTTCCGCAGAAAAATAATTTTGCCTTCGTGTTCATGCACACTTACATTGAAGTTTTTAATTTTCGTGTACACTTCCGCTAATTCCGTCAGTTCGTGATAATGCGTAGCAAACAGTGTTTTCGGTTTATGCAGCGGATGATTGTGCAAATATTCTGCAATGCTCCAAGCGATGCTGATGCCATCATAAGTAGAAGTTCCTCTGCCGATTTCATCCAACAACACCAAGCTATCATTCGAAATATTATTGAGAATGCTGGCGGTTTCATTCATCTCCACCATAAATGTTGATTCGCCGCTGCTGATGTTATCACTTGCACCTACACGAGTAAAAATTTTATCTACCAAACTTATCGTAGCATGGCTTGCAGGAACAAAACTTCCAGATTGTGCCATCAAAACTATCAAGGCTGTTTGCCGCAATAGTGCTGATTTACCAGCCATGTTAGGCCCAGTGATGATGATGATTTGTTGGGTATCTCTATCTAAAAAAATATCATTCGGCACATAACTTTCACCCACTGGCAATTGTTTTTCAATCACCGGATGACGACCATCTTTTATCTGCAAAGTGCCGTCATCAGTGAGGTGTGGCTTAGTGTAATTATTTTCAGATGCAATAGTTGCGAAACTAATCAAGCAATCAATTTGCGCCAACACATTTGCATTCACTTGAATTGGCTGCACATACTCCGCTAAATCTTTTACAATTTGCTCAAATAATTTTTGCTCAATCGCATTTATTTTTTCTTCTGCGCCTAATATTTTTTCTTCAAAAACTTTTAATTCTTCAGTAATATACCGCTCAGCATTAGTAAGTGTTTGCTTGCGAATCCACGAAGCAGGAACTTTGTTTTTGTGTGAATTGGTTACTTCTAAATAATAACCAAACACATTGTTGAAGCTAATTTTCAGCGTAGTGATGCCCGTTTCTTCCGCAGCTTTTTGTTGAATTTTCAACAAGTAATCTTTTGATGAACTACTGATTTCACGAAGCTCATCCAACTCAGTATGAACGCCTGAAGCTATGATTCCACCTCGGTTTGCCAATGCAGGTGGTTCGGGTTGAATTTCTTTTTCAATTCTGTTTCTGATATGCAAACATGGATTGAGTTGGTCAGCCCATTTCTGTAAAGTAGTTTGATTGCTTGCTGCGCAAATATTTTTTATCGTTTCAATGCACTGCAAAGATTTTTTCAACTGCACCACTTCTCGTGGAGTAACTCTTGCCATTGGCACTTTAGAAATTAATCTTTCCAAATCTCCGAGAGATTGGAGTTGTGTTGAAATGGAAAACCTCACCCCCTGCCCCTCTACAACAGAGAGGGGAGAACGCAAAAAATAATCTACAACTGATAATCTTTCTTCAATCGGTTTTGCATCTTTCAAGGGCAAAAGCAGCCAACGGCGCAACATTCGAGCACCCATCGGCGATTGCGTTTTGTCAATTACTTTTATCAAAGGCACACCATCATGAAATGGTGAATCCAATAATTCTAAATTCCGAATTGTGAATCTATCGAGCCAAACATATTTGTCTTCTGCAATTCTTTGCACCGCATTGATGTGTTGCAGTTGATTATGTTCAGTAGTTTTTAAATAGTGTAAAGTGGCACCAGCAGCGGTTATCGCCAATGTGAGCTCTTCAATGCCAAAACCTTTTAAGGATGTTGTTTCAAAATGGCGCAACATTAAATCACGAGCTGTGTCATATTGATACACCCAATCATCCACCATAAAAGTGT
>JBDKJJ010000213.1:0-8111 GCA_039796635.1 Bacteroidota bacterium | reverse complement strand
ATATCCATACCGATTCAAGCAGTCACTTCTTTGACGGAGCATTACCTAACACTCCCAATTTCCGCCTTGGTGTATTAAAAGGCAGTGATTGTGATACGATAAGAGAGGTAAAGCCGCCTAGTATAAGTGATGGGGTGTTGTTGTATCCTAATCCTTGTAGGGATGAGTTATTGGTTAATAGTAAATGGTTAATAGGTAATACAGGTGTGGTGGTGTATAATATTTTGGGGCAGAAAGAATTGAGTCTAAGTTTAAAAAATAGTTTAGGAATTGAAACTATATATGTTTCATCATTAGCAAAGGCAATATATTTATTACAAATAATAGATGCAATTGGTACAATACATAATTGTAAATTTGTGAAAGAGTAAAATATTTTTTCTATTTTAACATCTAGCTACTTATTATTTTTATTGAAACAAAATAATGCCAACCTCACTCACTCAATTCATTAAATCAGAAGCCCAACGATTGGGCTTTTTTTGGTGTGGTATTTCAAAAGCTGAATTTTTAGAAGAAGAGGCTCCGAGATTAGAATCGTTTTTGAAAAATAATTTTCATGGCGAAATGAAATACATGGAGAATTATTTTGATAAACGCCTTAACCCAACATTATTAGTTGATGGTGCAAAATCAGTCATCAGTTTTGCATTTAATTATTATGCTGAAAATGTATTTGAAAAAGGGTTGCCCAAAATTTCACGTTATGCTTATGGCGAAGATTACCATGAAGTGATTAAAGAAAAATTAAAAGAATTATTATACAATATTCAGCAACATTATGGTGAAATGAATGGAAGATGTTTTGTGGATTCAGCGCCCATTTTAGATAGAGCATGGGCGAAAAAATCAGGCTTTGGTTGGGTAGGGAAAAATACCATGCTGATTAATAAAAATGCAGGTTCTTATTTTTTTCTGGCTGAAATGGTGATTGATGTTGAGTTAGATTATGATGCAGCAATTTATAAAGATTATTGTGGTACTTGCAATAAATGTGTTGAAGCTTGCCCTACAGATGCTATTCATGGAGATAAAACAATGGATGGCAGTAAATGTATTTCTTATTTCACTATTGAATTAAAAAATGAAATTCCATCTGAAATGCAAGGCAAATGGAAGGATTGGATGTTTGGATGTGATATTTGTCAGGAGGTTTGTCCTTGGAATAGATTTGCTCAACAAACAAATGAATCTAAATTTAAACCATTAACTGATTTTAATAATTTGAATTGGCAAGAAATTACAGAAGATGTGTTTAAAATTGTATTTGCAAAATCGCCACTAAAACGTGCTGGTATAAATAAGCTAAAGCATAACTCTTCATTTATTTCATTAAAATAAATAATTTTAAAAAATCAACATTTTGCAAGTTGAAAACAATAAAAATTGAATTGATAATCCGATAGTTTTTACTTATTTTTGACAAATCTTATATCTTTAAAACTTTAGTATCAATTTATGTCAATACTCAATCGTTTTATGAAATTAAAAATTTCAACTTTCCTGCTTTTGGTAGGAATATTACTTTGTCCATTTTTATCGAAAGCGCAGCATACCATTAATGCAAATAAAGACACTGACTCAATTGGAGTTGGCGGAACAATTATAGCAGTAATGAATAATGATTTTTATAACAATCCAAATGGAAATAATGGCGATTCTTTATATATTTTATTTGTATCGGTACCAGCACATGGTACAGCATCTATCAACCATATTGGAATAGGTGGAAATCAAGACAATATTAGCTATAACACAAATGGTTTTACCTGCGGTTATGATAGTTTTTATTACATCATTAGTGATACGGCAACACCTACGATTAGAGATACAGCATGGGTTGTTTTGAAAATTGGTAGTCCTCCATCTAATGCTACAAATATTACCATCACAAATCCTGTTTGTACTGGCGATACCATATTTTTCAGTTGCAATTCAGGAATAAATACACCGCATTGGTTAGGACCTAATTCTTTCTCATCAACAAATGCTTCTGGATTTATCTCAAATGCTGTTTTGGCTCATGGCGGAATTTATCATTTATCAGTTTCAAATGCATCAAATTGTTATAGTAAGGATACGGCAATAAATGTGGTAGTGAAAAATGCACCGTCAATGCCCACAGTTACGTTGTCACAAAATCCGGCTTGTTTAGGTAAAAATGTTACGCTTGCTTTTGCTCCTGTTACTGGCGGAGCTTCAATAACTTGGAGCGGTCCAAATAGTTTTTCAGGCAGTAATGTATCTTATAGTTTAGGGCCAATTGCTGCAACCGATGCAGGTATTTATGGTGTAACATTATCTTTGAATGGTTGCGTTAAATCTGATACGATTCATTTAACTACTAAATCTTGTCCTGTGCCTGTTTCAGGATTTACAGTTAATCATGATACAATTTGTTCAGGTTCTACCGTTACATTTACTGATACAAGTTTAAATACACCAACTTCATGGAGTTGGAATTTTAATTCAACATCAAATATTAATGTAACGGCAAACCCAATAACATCTTTAGCTCAGAACCCGACCATTACATTTACTAACTCTTCAAATACAATTCAAGCTGTTACTATTTCGTTTCAGGCAAGTAATGGAAATGGAGCAGGAAATACTAACAATACAAAAACAATTTACATTCGTCAGCCAAAACCTGTTGCAGCATTCAATGCTTCAAGTGTTACAATTTGCAAAGATTCTGCTCTAAATTTTACAGATATAAGTTCAAATGTACCTACGAGTTGGGCTTGGACATTCAGCGGTTCAAATACTGCAACTTCAACCTTACAAAATCCAACAGGCATAATTTATCCTAACGTAAATGTAAATACGGTTGTAACATTAACTGCTTCCAACTATTGTGGAAGCGATACTAAAACATTAAATGTTCATGTAATTACTGTTCCAGCGGCTGCATTCAGTTATACACCTAACGGAACATTATGTAACCATACGCCAATATTTTTTACAGATGCAAGTTTGAATGCAACTACATATAGTTGGAATTTTGGAAACGGAAGAACCAGCACTAGTCAAAATCCAATTGATTCATTTTCAAATTCAGGTAATTATTCTGTAAGTTTAACAGCTACCAATGCTTGCGGAACTAGTACTGCTTCTACTCAAATTCTTACAGTAAAAAATTGTTCTCCTTCTGTAGCAAAATTTAAGTTTTTTACTGTTAATGCACCAGGCGATACTTCATACTCTGATACGGTTTGTATGAATCAAATTGTATATGTAGTTGATACATCTTTGAATGGTCCATCAACTTCAACTTGGACTTTCCAAAGTGCTACACCTGGTGGTTCTGGCTTAACAAGTGAATCATTTCAATTCAATTCAGCAGGTACTTTTAATGTAACTTTAACTTCACGAAATATTTATGGTGCATCAACCATTACTCGTACTTTTACAGTATTAAGATGTTTACCACCAGTAGCAAGTTTTTTTGGAAGTAATTCGGTTTGCGTAGGTCAATGTGCTGATTTTACAAATACCACAAGTGAATTTCCTGATTCAGTGATATGGAAATTTAAAGGTGCAAGTTATGATACCACTACTAATTGGACACCTGCTTCACCATGCTATAAAATTCCGGGTATATATTCCGTAGTACTAATGGCATGCAATAAATATGGATGTGATTCAGTTGAAAATTTTGTTACCGTTTTGCCATCACCTAGGATTTATTCTACTGATACTTGTATTGAAGCAGGATATACGGTTAAATTATTGGCACATGGAAATGGTTTAATAACTTGGATGCCCAATTTTTATTTGAATACAGATTTAGGAGATACTGTAAAAAGTACACCAATTAATAAAGTTACCTACACGGTGCATGATACAACTTCTTGTCCTTCTCCTGATTCTGTTACAATTTGTTTGAATTATTCAAATACAAAACTTGAGTTTCCTAATACTTTTACCCCTGATGGTAATGGAAGAAATGATTTATTCAAGGTAAAATCTAATATTCCATTATTAGAGTATGAAATGAAGATTTATGATAGGTGGGGAGTACAAGTTTTTATAAGTAACGATTATACATCAGGTTGGGATGGAACATACAAAGGAGTAGCTCAAAATTCGGGTGTATTTGTATATGTTGTAAGTTATCGTGATTTGGGTAATAATGAGTATAAAACAATACATGGAAATATCACACTAATAAAATAATTATGAAATCAATTATAAAAATATATTTTTTGATAAGTGTTACAATGGGTGTGTTGCAATCACAAGCTCAAGATATCCATTTTAGTCAACATTATTTATCACCATTAAATGTAAACCCTGCTTTAGTAGGTCAGTTTAATGGTTGCTTTAGGTTTAATATGAACTATAGAAATCAATGGGGTTCATTAATGGGAAGCAATTCATTTAAAACTACCTCATTTGCCGCCGATGCACAAATTTTAAAAGAGCAATTAGGGGGTAATTTTATTGGTATAGGCGCAAATTTTTATTCAGATAAAGCAGGCGAATTAGGTTATGGAACCCAAGTAATAGGATTTAACATTGGGTATTGCCAAATTTTGAATAAGAAAAAACCTTTAACATTATCAGCAGGATTACATGTTTCAGATTGGAGTAAAAAATTAGATTTATCAAAAGTTTCATTAGATGATGTTAATGACATTCCGAATTTAACTGCAAATGTTTCATTTGTAGATTTTGGAACAGGTTTGTTTCTTTATCATCAACCATTAAAATGGTTAAATTATAATGTTGGATTTTCAATTTTACATTTGAATTCAGTAAACCAAACATTTGTTAGATTACAAGATGATTTAGGTAAAAAGAAACAATTTCATGGCAGTGCATACATGCAAGTTTCCGATGCATTCACATTGATTCCAAGTTTTTTATACATCAATCAACAAAACTCAAAACAAACCCAAGCAAGTGTATTAGCAAAGGTTTTGATTGATGAAAACGGAGATAGAGAAACTTCAATTTATTTTGGTTTAGGTACTCGTATTGCAAAGCCAAGTATTGATGCAGCCACGTTTTATTTTAGATTAGATTTTTATCATTTTGCTTTAGGATTATCTTACGATTTTAATGTTTCACAATTGCGGTATGAGTCTAAATCATTAGGAGGGCCTGAGTTTGCTCTGCAATATCTTATTAGATGTCCAAAAAGTAAGTCAATAATGTATAGAGGTAGAGGAAAAAAAATGTTCTGCCCAAGATTTTAATTCCTAATTTTGTTCAAAATAAATTAATATATTAAATAGTTATGAAAAGCCCAAAGGTTTTTATTTATTTCTTAAGCGTTGTGATATTATTTGCAACATCATGTAAATCATGCAAAAATAAATTTTCAAAAGAACAACCTGTTGCAAAGGAGGTTTCAGCTTATGAAGATTCAGCTTATGCAGGTTTAGCAACTGACACAGCAACTTCAACTTCAAATGTTGATGCAACTTCAACAAATAATGCTACAACAAATACATCTACGGCTTCTGATGCAACTGCATCAAGTGATGCATCAGCAATTAAATCATCTGATAATACATCATCAAATGATGGAAAAAAAATGGCTTCAGAAGTTGAGAAAGAAAGTGAACAAAAATATTCATCAAAGAGAAAAAGAGGCGTATCATCTTCAATTTATGACGGAGTGAATGATCAAGAAGAAAGATATGTAATCAGAAAAGCAGAAGGATATAATGATGCATATTATATTGATGACTATAACGGAACAAACAAATTTTATGAAGACCATTATAAAAATGCTTCAAAATTAGATAAACCAATAGAATCATATATTGATAAATCAATGAATTTACCTTCATCGGCTTATGCAAAAGGAGTTACTCAAAAATCTGTAGATGCATCAATGCCTAAACCAATTGTTGAAGAACCTAAAAAGAATGAAGTACCAAAAGCATCAGGAACAGGAAGTATCGGTATTCCAAAAAAAACTTCAACAACAAAACTAGAAAAACCTAAAAATGCACAAGAAATGTTAAACAAAAAACAATAATATTTCTATTAATAATTGTATCGGCTGTTTTATTTTAAAGCAGCCGATTTTTTTTAAACTATTATTTTTAAATGAACCTTATTTTTTTTGATAATAATTATAAAGATGAATTAGCACCTTTATCATTTACAAGGCCGCTAGCAGATTTTAAGTGTGGTATTTTAACTATTCGCCAGAAGTGGATGAAACAATTTAATGTTGAAGCTTCATCATCAATTGTTGAACAATATCTTTCTTCAAAATTTCAATTAAATGTTGAAGCTGAAAACATATTAATAGCTGGCAATTTACTCCCTAACTCAACTTTAGTTGAAGTTATAAAAAGTTTACAATTAGATGAAGTCTTGATTAATAATAATGAAATTATTGCTGCTAAATTATCTAAAGTTGCTGTACAAAATTTCAGTATTTCTAATTCGTATTCAAAAGTAAAATCGTATTCCGATAATGTAAAAATGCTAACTAAATCGCATCAGATTTTTAGTTGGAATGATGAAGAAATAAAAAATGATTTTGAATTATTAACCAAAGGAAGAATATCGGCTGAAATTAGTTCAACCAATAGAGTAGTAGCCGCTGAAAATATATTTTTAGAGGAAGGCGCAATTATAGAACACTCTATTTTGAATGCCTCAAAATCAAAAATGTATTTTGCTAAAGATTCCGAAGTAATGGAAGGCTCGATGATTCGTGGCTCGTTTGCGTTGGGTGAACATTCTATGTTGAAATTGGGTACAAAAATATACGGCGCTACAACTATTGGGCAACACAGCAAAGTAGGAGGTGAGGTGAATAATTGTGTGATATTCGGGTTTAGTAATAAAGCACATGATGGTTTTATGGGAAATAGTGTAATTGGTGAATGGTGCAATTGGGGGGCTGATACGAATAATTCAAATTTGAAAAATAATTACGAAGAAGTGAAATTGTGGAGTTATTCAAAAAATAGTTTTGAAAAAACAGGGTTGCAATTTTGCGGATTAATAATGGCTGATCATAGTAAATGCGGTATCAATACCATGTTTAATACAGGAACTGTTGTAGGTGTAAGCGCTAATATTTTTGGTGCTGGGTTTCCAAGAAATATTATTGCTGATTTTAGTTGGGGTGGTGCACAAGGAGTAACTACTTATCAATTGAACAAAGCTATTGAAACTGCAAAAAAAGTTTACGAAAGAAGAGGTTTGATTTTTAATGAAATAGAGCAAAATATTTTTGCTCATATATTTGAAAAAACTCAACACTTAAGAAACTAATATTTTGAAATGAGACAAAAAATAGTTGCTGGAAATTGGAAAATGAATAATGATGTAAACGAGAGTTTATCATTAGTAAATGAAATTAATAATCTTGAATTCTCAAATGAAATAAAGGTAGTTTTGTTTCCTTCATTTGTATCCATTCAAACTGTTGCTAACAAGATAAGTAAGCAAAAAAATATTTCATGTGGTGCTCAAAATGTTCATCCTAAATCTAATGGAGCTTTTACTGGCGAAGTTTCAACATTAATGCTCAAATCGGTTGGGGTTGAATATGTATTAGTTGGTCATTCAGAAAGAAGAGAATATTTTAATGAATCTGATGAGTTTTTGAAAGCAAAAGTAAATGCCATTTTAAATAGTGATTTAAAGCCAATTTTTTGTTGTGGTGAATCTTTAGAAATTAGAAACAAAAATGAACAAAATGAATTTGTATTGCAGCAATTACAAAATAGTTTGTTTCATTTATCTTTTACTGAAATAGAAAAATGTATTATAGCTTATGAACCCATTTGGGCTATCGGAACTGGATTAACTGCTTCATCTGCTCAAGCACAAGAAATGCATTTTTTTATACGAAATTCTATTGCAGAAAAATATGGAAATGAAATTGCAAATAAAATTTCCATTTTATATGGTGGAAGTTGTAAACCAGATAATGCAATTGAACTTTTTGCTCAACCAGATGTAGATGGCGGCCTAATTGGTGGAGCTTCTTTAAAAGCAAATGATTTTGTAAGAATAATAAATTCATTCAATTAACACAACATGGCATAGAATTAGTCATTTAATAAAAATCAAATTTTACAAATGAAAAAAATAATATTTATAGCGGTTTTACTATTAGGAATAATATT
>JBDKJJ010000212.1:0-5496 GCA_039796635.1 Bacteroidota bacterium | reverse complement strand
GTGAGTAATGTGTTCTTCAGCTTTTTTTAAATCATCACCTAACAATCGCATCATTTCCATGCTTAAGTTAGTATCTTTTTGTAACACCCCAATAAACATTTGTTTCGATACATAGCAAACGCCACAATCTTCCAAGGCAATGGCAGTGGCATTATATCTATCACCTGATAATAATGCTCGGTAGCCCATCATATCACCAGGTTTTATCAATCTTAAAATTTGTTCCTTACCATCTTCGCCTAATTTCACCAATTTCACCTTGCCTTTATTTACACAATACAAACCATGTGGTTTGCTTCCTTCTGAAAAAATAGCCTGTCCTTTTTTATAATTAACACACTCTTTTTCTTCGTCAATTTCGTACATATGATCATGCTCCATTTTACAAAACACTGATGAGTTGCGGTGGTTGCAATGACTGCAACTTGGTGCACTTTCGTTTATTGCTATTTTGCTCATATCGTTGTTGTTAATTGCTTCTTCAAAGTTAGTTATTTGCTATCAATAAAAGTATTTGATTCTTAAAATTTAATCATTCATTGCCTTCACAAAATTTCGCCATTTTTCAATTACACTTTTCATATCATCAGGGATAGGAACTTCATAAAATATTTCTTTTTGTGTGGTTGGGTGAATAAATCCTAGTGATTGCGCATGCAATGCCTGACGAGGGCACATAGCAAAGCAATTTTCTACAAATTGTTTATACTTTGAATAAATTGTCCCTTTCATTATTCTATCGCCACCATAAGTATCATCGCTAAAAATCGGATGACCAATGGTACTCATGTGTACTCTAATCTGATGCGTTCTGCCTGTTTCAAGCTGACATTCAATCAGCGATACATAGCCCATTCTTTCTAAAACTTTATAATGAGTTACGGCATGTTTGCCTTCTTCAGGATTATCTGTTACATAAAATTTTTGTCTATCATTTGGGTTTCTGCCAATATTACCTGTTATAGTTCCTTCATCATTTTTTGGTTCGCCCCAAATCAATGCAATATATTTTCGTTGAATGGTATGATAAAAAAATTGCTTACCTAAAAATTCTAAAGCTGTTTGATTTTTAGCCACTACTAAAATGCCTGAAGTATTTTTATCAATTCTATGAACCAAGTAAGGTCTTACTTCTTGCGTAAAACTTTCAGGTGAACGCTTTTCAATGATTTCAACTGCTAATTGTTTGGTTTCAGATTGTTGTAAAAAATGATACAATAATCCGTTTACTAAAGTGCCTGTATAATTACCAACGCCAGGATGTACAACCATTCCGGCTGGTTTGTTTACCAATGCAATTTCAGCATCTTCATAAACAATATTTAAGGGAATATTTTCAGAAACTAAAAAATGATTAACAGGTTCTTCAGCTAATACTATTGAAATTACATCGCCTGGTTTTACTTTGTAATTACACTTTACAATTTTTTTATTTACCAATACATTGCCAGCATCAATTCCAATTTGAATTTTATTTCGGCTTACGTTTTCTAATCTGTTTAATAAAAATTTATCTACTCTGATATAATCTTGTCCTTTATCAACTTGAATGACACGATGAACATACAAAGCTTCACTTTCTTGCTGTTGCTCATTTTCATTTGAATTAATATTTTCTGGAATTTCTTTAGTCATGAGTAGATTAATTAATCAATTGCTTTTCAAATGTAGCCTCAAAAATATTTTCAAAATGATGAAGCAACTTTTCTTTTACTTCATCCATATCTACCATTCTTCCTAATTCTTTTTGTAATGAAGTAACACCTTTATTCGTAATACCACAAGGCACTATCAAATCAAAATAACTTAAATCAGTATTGATGTTAAAAGCCCAACCATGCATAGTTGCCCATCGGCTACACCGTACACCCATAGCACAAATTTTACGTGCATTTGGTTTGCCTACATCAAGCCAAACACCTGTTTCGCCGGGGCTTCTATCGCCTATTAAATTATATTCAGCTAAAGTTTTAATGATTACTTCTTCTAAAAATCGCATATACTTTCCAATATCAGTAAAGTAATTTTCTAAGTCTAAAATGGGGTAGCCCACAATTTGCTGAGGGCCATGAAAAGTAATATCACCACCACGATTGGTTTGAAAAAATGAAATTCGTTTTTCATTCAATAATTCAGTACTTGCCAATAAGTGATTCATTTTGCCACTTTTGCCTAAGGTAAAAACTGGCGAATGTTCGCAAAAAAGAAGATAATTGGGGGTTGTTAATCTTTCAGGTATTGAATTGATTTCAGCATTTCGGTTTTGAGTTTTTAGGTTGATGATTTCTTGAAATAATTTTTCTTGATAATCCCAAGCTGTTCGATAATCAACTAATCCCAAATCCTGAAATACAATATTTTTATTTTGAACTAAATTCATAAGTTGCAAAATTATAAATTAATTAAACCAAAAATCCTATTTAATGGTTTTAAATTCAGCTTATATTTATCGGATTATCGAATTGCAAAACACCCATTTTTGGCAATTGGTAACATTAAGTTAATAATAACTTGTGCTATAATCAGTTAATTTTAAATTTACTTTGCAATTGTAAAAATTAAATTATGGCAAAAATTTTAGTAGTAGATGACGAGATAGATATTCTTGATTTTATTGCTTACAATTTAATCAAAGAAGGGCATGATGTAATTACAGGAAAGAATGGAAATGAGGCCATTGAATTAGCCAAGAAACACTTACCACAGCTGATTTTATTGGATATTATGATGCCAGAAAAAAATGGCATTGAGGCCTGCGAAAAAATCAAGAAAATACCCGAACTTAAAAATACTTTAATTGCTTTTTTAACTGCTTTAGATGATGAACAAAGTGAACTAAAAGGTTTTGAAGTGGGGGCTGATGAATACATTTCAAAACCAATTAAACCCAAATTATTATTAAGCCGAGTAAATGCATTATTGCGCCGTAGCTCACCTGATTACAATGCTTCAAAATTAACTTTTGGCGATATTGTAATTGATAAAGAGCAATACTTAGTTTTTTTTAAAGGTGCACCTATTGATTTGGCAAGAAAAGAATTTGAACTATTGAATTTATTAGCTTCAAAACCTGGAAGAGTATTTTATAGAAACGAAATTTTGAGCCGTGTGTGGGGCGATGACGTATATGTGGGCGATAGAACTATTGATGTACACATCCGAAAAATACGCAGCAAATTAGGTGATGATTTAATTAAAACTATTAAAGGTATCGGTTATAAATTTGAGTTATTGAGCTAAGCAAACCAACTAAATGAAAAAGGCGAACAAATAATTTTGTTCGCCTTTTCATTAATTACCAAAACTAATAATATTATTCATCAATTGGTTTTAATTTGCCTTTGTTTTTAGCGATTACCTCTTCTGCAATATTGTTTGGTGCATTGTTATAATGACTAAACTCCATTGTTGAAGTTGCTCTACCTGAAGATAATGAACGCAATTGAGTTACATATCCAAACATTTCACTTAAAGGCACTTTAGCTTTGATAACTTGCAAGTTAGCACGGCTATCCATACCTTCCATAATACCACGACGACGATTTAAGTCACCAGTAACATCACCCATGTATTGATCAGGTGTTAATACTTCAACCTTCATGATTGGTTCTAATAATACTGGTTTTGCTTTTCTTCCAGCTTCACGGAATGCTGCACGAGCACACAATTCAAATGACATTGAATCAGAATCTACATCATGGTAGCTACCATCAAACACTCTTACTTTCATGCTATTTACTGGATATCCAGCTAATACACCATTTGCCATTGACGTTTCAAATCCTTTAATGATAGCAGGAATAAATTCTTTTGGAATTGAACCTCCAAAAATATCATTTACGAATTGGAATGATTTGCCTTCATTTTCTTTCATCCATTCTTCATCAGCAGGACCAAATTCAAATTGAATATCAGCAAATTTACCACGACCACCTGATTGCTTCTTTAAAGTTTCACGATGAGTAATTGTATTGTTGAAAGCTTCCTTGTATGCAACTTGTGGAGCACCTTGGTTAACTTCCACTTTAAATTCACGTTTCATACGATCAATGATAATTTCCAAGTGTAACTCACCCATACCACGAAGAATTGTTTGACCAGTATCTTCATCAGTATTTACTCTCAAAGTAGGATCTTCTTCTACTAATTTAGCGATAGCCATACCCATTTTATCAACATCAGCTTGAGTTTTAGGCTCAACTGCTATTGCAATAACTGGTTCAGGAATGAACATATTTTCTAAAGTGATTGGATGATTTTCATCACACAATGTATCACCAGTTTTAATCTCTTTAAAACCTACTGCTGCTGCAATATCACCAGCTTCGATGAAGTCAATTGGATTTTGTTTGTTAGCAAACATCTTCATGATACGGCTGATACGTTCTTTCTTTCCACTTCTTACGTTCAATACATAACTACCAGCATCTAAGTGACCAGAGTAGCAACGGAAAAACGCTAAACGACCAACAAATGGATCAGTCATAATTTTGAATGCCAAAGCAGCAAATGGTGCTTTTGGATCAGCCTTACGAGTAATTTCTTCGCCAGTATCAGGATGTGTTCCTTTTGTATCTTCAATATCAATTGGCGAAGGAAGGTAACGGCAAACAGCATCTAATGCAGTTTGAACACCTTTATTCTTAAATGACGAACCACACATCATAGGCACAATTGATAAATCAATACATGCTTTACGAATAGCTTCATGCATTTCAGCTTCAGTGATTGAATTTGGATCAGAGAAGAATTTCTCTAATAAATTATCATCATATTCAGCAACTGCTTCTACTAAATTTTGTCTCCATTGATTTACTTCTTCCACCATATTTTCAGGAACAGGAATTTCATCGAAAGTCATACCTTCTGTTTCCATGTGCCAAATAATACCTTTCATTTTAATTAAATCAACCACACCTTTGAAGTCATCTTCAGCACCAATTGGTAATTGTAATGGAACAGCTTTAGCACCTAACATTTCTTTAACTTGATTTACCACCATTAAGAAATCAGCACCAGCTCGATCCATTTTATTTACGAAACCAATACGAGGTACTTTATAACGATTAGCTTGACGCCAAACAGTTTCAGATTGTGGTTCAACACCATCAACCGCTGAAAATAAAGCAATCAAACCATCTAATACTCTCATTGAACGTTCAACTTCAACTGTAAAGTCAACGTGACCTGGAGTATCAATAATATTAAAATAATAGTTTTTAGTATCAGGTGTAGCCTTTCCTAAAACAGTTGGAAAGTTCCATTTACAACTAACAGCAGCAGAAGTAATAGTAATACCTCTTTCTTTTTCTTGTTCCATCCAATCAGTTGTAGCAGCACCATCGTGTACTTCACCAATTTTGTGAATCATACCAGTGTAGCGTAAAATACGCTCAGTTGTTGTGGTTTTACCTGCATCAATGTGAGCGGCAATACCGATGTTTCTAGTAAATTTTAAATCGCGAGCCATTTAAATATTATTTTTTATGATATATC
>JBDKJJ010000211.1:0-4254 GCA_039796635.1 Bacteroidota bacterium | reverse complement strand
TCACCACTATCTAATGGAATATTGATAGATGAAATATTGCTCATGATTCTATAATAAATCCAATACAATAATCTTTTTATTATACCTTCTTTTCTTTTTTTTCTAACTGCATATACCACATCATTCCCTTGTTGAATCAGTTTGTAAAATTCTGTAATTAGTTCAGGTGGGTCTTGCAAATCACCATCTAAAACCATAATAGCCTTTGTGCCTCGGCAATGTTGCATTCCAGCCGTTAAAGCAAATTGATGACCATAATTTCTGCTTAAAAAAACACATTGAAATCTATCATCTTCAAATGCAATTTGCTCCATTAATTTAGGTGTATTGTCTTTACTCCCATCATTTATAAGTACTACCTCAGCCCTTGCTTCAAATATTTCAAGCACATTTTTTATCCTTTCGATTAATTTCGGAAAAGTTTCTTGTTCATTATATAAAGGAATCAATAGTGAAACCTCAAATTCTTTCATGATGAATATAAATTTTATCTTGCTCAAATATATCTAATTATTTTTGTGCTTAATGAAAAACGAAAAAACATTTTTACAAATTCTTCTTATTACTCTAGCTGCTACAATAGCTTCCCACTTTTTAATTCTTTTAAACAACGGAGCAATGTGGGATAGTTTGCTCTTAGTTAACGCTAAACAGTTTGGCTATAATTCAGCAATGAAGAACTGTATTTTTAATACAGGAAGAAGAATGGAATATTACATAGCTCTTATAGTATTTTATTTCCCTAACTATGTTTTTACAATGAAGGTAATTTCATTTTGTATGATTTGGTTTTGTACTGTTTTGGTTTATAAAATATTGGATTTGTTTTTTGAAAACAAACTTTTAATAAACTTAGGAATATCAGTGTTGTCAATTTCTTTTCCAATTTATAGTTTATGGTTTGAGCCTATTATGTTTAGTTATACTTTTTGTATGCTACTCTTTTTTTTAGCCATATATATCTACCTTAACGTTTATTCATCAGGGTCAATAGTAAAAAAGATATTAGGCTTTTCGTTAGTAGCTTTTTTGCTTTTTTGGAGTTTTGAAATTCAATCGTTTTATGTTTTTATTTATGCGGTTTTGTTTGCTCTGTTTGTGAAAAGCCTCACCCCAGCCCTCTCCAAAGGAGAGGGAGAAGTACAAAAAACAACGCCAAGGTTCGTGTATTCACGGACCTTACATAATGAGGTTATTGAGGACACTAACCTTGGCAGTGGTAAAGCTTCAAAAGAAAAGGGAATGATTCAAAATTTTATGATGAATGTAGTGCTGTTTCTTAAACAACATTTTTTCATTATTTTATTTCCAGTGTTTTCATTTTGGTTATGGAATAAGCTATTTCCAATCAGCGGTATGGCAAAAATGTATGGCTATAATCAAATTAGTTTTTCGGTTGGTAATATGTTGTATCATTTTGGTTTTTCATGTTTCAAGTTGTTTGCAATGCTTCCCTATTTATTGCTTCAATTGGCCATTCATAATCCAATAACAACTATGGTAAGTATTGCTGTTTCAGCTTTAGCAGCTTGGTATTTTTTTAAAAACCTCACATCTAATTCTTCTTCTGATGAGAGAGAGGGAATGCAAATGAAATTTTGGGTAATTGCAATAGTTTCATTCGTGTTTTTTGTAGCAGCTTTTTTGCCTTACAATATGGTGGGTAAAGATTATGGTGCTTTAAATCGAAATTGCAGAAATGGATTGTTGGCAGGATTTGGCATAGTGATATTTTTGGTATTATCAGTTCAGCATTTTATCAAAACTGAAAAATATCAAAAATGGATTTTCACCACATTGTTTGTATTATTTGCATTGGGCAGTAATTTAAGTTATATGTATTGGCAAGCTTATTATGTAAGATTTCAAAAAGCTGAACAATTATTTGCCCAAAATTTACCACATCTGAAAAACAACTATTTATTGGTGAGTGAAAATTGCAAAAATCCAATGCATCAATATTTTGTGTATTATGAATACAACTTTATGTGTAAAGAAGCTTGCGGTTATGAAAAATATTTGGCTTTAGATAAGCACTCAGGATGGAATACCAAAATAGATACTTTTATAAAAAATACTGAAATGTATAAACCTATTTTTATGTTCAAAGATTTTGATAATAAAATAGATTCAGTAACTGAAATTGAATTGGTTTCACCACCCAATACTTTGTTTAATGCTGAAAAAATAGTAGCACATTATTGGCTGAACAACTACAATGCAAAGGATTATCCAATGAATTTTTTTATTAGATAATGTTTATTCCAAATGGAAAGATATTTTACTACAACTTGTACCGATGGAATCTTGTATGGGCACTATAGAAATTTTCGCTTGCGAAAACTATGTGTTATTATTGAACCATTATAGTTAAATTAAGATTCTATAGAAAATAAATTTTAAATATAGAATACATTGATTTTTGTATATCTATGATAACTATATTTCTATCCCGACTTATCGGGACAAGTTGTGGTTTTGTATTAATTTTTAGAACTTAGCCAGAAAAAGTTGATAGTTTTTAAAAACTTCCTTTTTTATTCTTTGTTTAATTAAATGCGAATTTTACATTTGCGAAATCTTACTCAATCAACAATCATATATTTCAAAATGAGTTTAGCACAATCATTCACATCATCTATCGGTAAAAAATTAGTAATGGGCATTACCGGTTTGTTTTTAATTTCTTTTTTAGTAGTTCACTTATCAGTTAATGCCATGATTTTTGTAGGTGATGATGGCGCTACATTCAATACAGCAGCTCATTTTATGAGCCATAATATTATTATTAGAATAATGGAAGTGGTATTGTTTGCAGGTTTGATAGCGCACATAGTTCAAGGCTTATTGTTAACTTCTCAAAATAATTCAAAACGCCCTGTGAAATATGCTGTTGCTCAAGGCAATGCTACTAGTAAATGGTACAGCCGTTCAATGGGTATATTAGGAACATTATTATTGATGTTTTTGGTTTTGCATTTATCACATTTTTGGGTGGAAACAAAAGCAAATTTATATTTACACAATGATGCTCCTACTAATACTTATAAAGAATTGAAAGAAACCTTTAGCGAATTATGGGTGGTGATAGTTTATGTATTAGGTGTAGTATCATTAGGATGGCATTTATTACATGGCTTTCAAAGTGCATTTCAAACATTAGGATTAAATCATAAAAAGTACACACCAATTATAAAAATGTTGGGAGTAGCTTTTTCGATTGGTGTTTCTTTGATTTTTGCAGCAATGCCGGTTTTCATGTACTTAAATAAATAATTTAATTGAACCACGAAGACACAAAATCTTTGCGTCTTCGTGACTTTGTGGTTCATAAATATAAATTTCTAAAAATGAATTTAGATTCTAAAATTCCAGCAGGCGAACTTGAAAAAAAATGGACTGACTACAAGGGCCATTGCAAATTAGTAAACCCAGCTAACAAGCGCAATATTGAAGTGATTGTGGTAGGAACTGGCTTGGCTGGTGCTTCTGCTGCTGCCACTTTAGGTGAGTTGGGCTACAAAGTAAAGGCATTTTGCTTTCAAGATTCAGCCCGAAGAGCACATTCTATTGCTGCACAAGGCGGTGTGAATGCTGCTAAGAATTATCAAAATGACGGCGACTCAGTTTTCCGTTTATTTTATGATACCATTAAAGGTGGTGATTACAGAGCTCGTGAAGCCAACGTTCATCGTTTGGCGGAAGTGAGTGGTGCTATCATTGACCAATGTGTGGCTCAAGGTGTTCCGTTTGCTCGTGAATATGGTGGCATGTTGAGTAATCGTTCATTTGGTGGTACACAAGTTCAACGTACATTTTATGCAGCTGGTCAAACAGGGCAACAATTATTATTAGGTGCTTATTCAGCATTGAATCGTCAGGTGGCATTAGGTACAGTTAAAAATTATGAGCGCCATGAAATGTTAGAAGTTGTAAAAATTGATGGCAAGGCTCGTGGAATTATAGCTCGTAATTTAGTAACCGGTGAATTAGAACGTCATTTCGGTCATGCTGTTTTATTATGCACCGGCGGCTATGGTAATGTATTCTATTTGTCAACCAATGCTATGGGCAGCAATGTTACAGCGGCTTGGAAAGCACACAAACAAGGTGCTGCATTTGGTAATCCATGCTTCACTCAAATTCATCCAACTTGCATTCCTGTAAGTGGCGATCATCAAAGTAAATTGACTTTAATGTCAGAATCATTGCGTAATGATGGAAGAATTTGGGTTCCGAAAAAACAAGGCGATA
>JBDKJJ010000210.1:0-10632 GCA_039796635.1 Bacteroidota bacterium | reverse complement strand
GTTTACTCGGCCCAAAAGCATTTTGGAAACATATTTATTCAACTTTCTGATTCAAATTTTCATCAAAATTATTATGCTGAATTATTAAATTCATCAAAACAAATTGTAGCACGACAAATCATTAATCAAAACCATATTAGTTGGAAAAATATTGCACCTGGTAATTATTCAATACGAATTTTGTTAGATGAAAATTCAGATAATAATTGGAATACGGGTAATTATTTCCTTCACCAACAACCTGAAAAATATCTTTATTATCCGAAAGAAATTAATGTAAAACCTAATTGGGATAATGAATTAGAATGGAAATTAAAATAATTTGATTTTAAAAAGAAAATAAAATGAGTTCAGAAAAAATTACAACAAACAAAGCACCTAAGCCTGTTGGCTTATATCCACATGCTCGTAGAGTAGGAAATTTATTATTTTTAAGTGGAATTGGGCCAAGAACTGTTACTGATGAAATACCAGGATTAAAACTCGATAAAAATGGGAATTTTTTAGAATTTGATTTTGAAGCTCAATGCCGTAATGTGTTTGAAAATGTAAAAATAGTATTGGAAGAAAGTGGCAGCAGTTGGGATAAATTAGTTGATGTAACTGTATTTTTAGTAAATATGAAACGTGATTTTCATACATACAATAAAGTATATGCCGAGTACTTTAAAGATGCTCAACCATGCCGAACTACTTTAGAAATTAATAGTTTGCCAACACCCATTGCCATTGAAATTAAATGCATTGCTACAATTGATTAAAACAAAAAAGCCTTTACAAATTTGTAAAGGCTTTTGATATAAAATTAGTTTGAGTTAAATTAATAACTCCACAAATCATGTTCGAAGTTAAAAATATCATTTTTAACACGTTCGCCTTCTAACAAAGCATCAATACCATTTGAATAACTTGCAATAGTTCTATCATAAACATTTGATTCCTTGATGATATAACTACTAAAATAACGGAACTCCATAATGTCTTCCCAAGTCATTCTAACAGCATCATTTTTAGGATTAAAAATTTCTTTACGAGCAAACACTTTTCTGATATCTGGATAATAAATCCAATACATTGGAAGTGGTGTAATCGTTCCACCAATTTCTTTATCTAAAATTGGTGAAATTCCTAAAATTCTTACTTGCATGGTTGATGTTTCTTCATCAAAAAACCAATCTTCTTTAATTCTGAATTTATTTACTAAATCATAATTTAATTCACGTGTTCTTGGTTCATAACCTGTAACTTCACCAGTTATTACATCAATTGTTGGCACTGTATCAACACCAGCACCAATACTTTTCACTTTATCTATTGGTAATGTTGTTATAAAATCTTCATCTTCAAATGCAGTAACTTCACCAGATAAAACTGAACGATGAATCATGTCAAAGAATGTTTCATTAGGAAAATGAAATTTATATTTGAATGGTTGATTCATTTTTTCACGAGCATCAATCAATCTCCAAATACGCTTTTGCCAAAAAACATCTCCTTCACGGATATGCTCATAAGGAATAACTTGTTTTTCTTGATAAATTTTTCGTTCATATACACCATTCATTCTTTTTGAAGTTGGCAACGGCGCAACGCCTCCGTTAGCTAAACCATTGCTCGAATCACCAATAGATGAACTATTGGTTGAATCATCTAACATAGCAGAGGCTATGATTAAATCACCTGAACCAGAATCTAATTTTAAATGTTGGTTAGCATAAGTTGTACTTGTAAAACAACACAACAATGCCACAAAACTTAAAAAACTTAAAAAATTGAATTTCATAAACTTCACTTTTTTTATATTACTATTATCGTTAAAGTTGCTAATTTTCTTGGTGTACCATCACAACCACGAGCATAAATATTATCGAATATTATTTGATCCCCTGGTTTACAAGCAGCGATATAACCTGCTACTGTAGCAGTAAACATATTACCAGCTTGGTCAGGTGAAACTTTTGCATCTTGTCTTTTGGGTATATAATAACAATCATATTTTGTTACTACAAACGGACAGTTAAAATCAAATCCCTCCAAAATAGCTGAAATACCTTTTTGTGCTTTTATTAATGACGTAGCCATTTTACCACCTTGCTGACCACCAATTTTTGCCACCGGATCAGGAATACGTTTAACACGGAAATTAAATTTACCTACGCTAGCGTTTCCTCCTTTAGCATCCTTACCAAATACTGCTACATCGGCACCACCTTGAACAGAGGCAGTTTGAGTGATAATATATTTACCAGGACCAGCTGCTTTATCTCTAATGATTGTACCAGCAGAAATTGAAGCGGTAATTTTATCATCTGTAAATCCTGCTGCTGTAATAGTTACAGGGTTAGGAACACCAATGTAAACCACATTCATCTTATCAGCTGATACAGAACCAAATGGTTTAATTACTTGATATTTTTGAGGTTTAGCTTTGTATGTTTTTGGTTTTCCATCAGGACCAGTTAAAGTAATAGCAACTTGGTATTCATGTTCACCTTCACCACCACCTAAAGTAATATTTCCTTTTCCTCCTTCAACTTCAACAGGTGAACCGTTTACTGTTACCACTGGTTTTTGCTTAGAATCAAAAGCTGATAAAAATGCACTAGCTTTAAATTGCTGACCAACAGAAATAATAGTAGGGCCGTCAGGAACTACTTCGGCAGTTAAAGTATCAAATTTAAAATCATCAGCTCCAATTGTTTGTAAAATTTCATTAATTACATCAGCTTCAGCAGTACGAACATTTTGTTGCATTCCGTTCAATATAGCAACGGCAGCAACTGATGGAACTGAATGGAAAGTATGAAACCACCATTTCTTCTCTAAATCATTTTCCCCCTCTTTCATATCTTCTGCTCTCAAAGCCGATTGCTTGTCTAAAGCAGCTAAATAAGATGGAGACATTCTATTACTTAAGCCTTTTAACAAACTAATCATCTTTACCCTATCCGAATTAATTCTGTTTTTCACCTTTTCTCCAATCTCCCCTTTTTCGTCTGGTCCGATGAAGATATCGCCTGCCGCATCTAAATCTTTCTCATTTTTCAAGCGATGTGTTTCAGGGTCATATCCTTCAGATTTATCAATGATTTTTTGTTTGTATCCTTCAATTTCTTTGAACAAGGCATCAGCAATCTTTTTTACTTCAGCTTGCCTATCAAAAGCCATTTGAGCCTTACCTTTGTTAGCTTCATATTGTTTGTTAATAATTGAATAGGTAACGTCATTCTTTGTTTTAATTGCTGTTTTTGTGTTTTCAATACCATTATTAACAATATTGAAAGCATTTAAAATTTCTGAAGAAACGTTCATCGCAAGCATAGCTGTTAACACAAGATACATCATGTTAATCATCATCTGCCGCGGTTCTTTGGGCATTGCCATATATCAAATCAAATTTTGATGGTTATATAAAATGGTTTAGAAAAAGATTTTTTTAGCCTAATTATCTATTAGCACCTGCACTCATTGCACTTAACATATTACCATAAATATTATTTAATGATGATAAGTTTTTGCTTAACGCTGCCATTTGTTCTTTGTATTTAGCTGAATCTTCTAATGAATTGTTCATATTATCCATTGCTTGAAGCATATTACCATAATACTTATTCATCGCTTTTAAGTGTGAACTTGTATCTTGTAATTCTAATTCATACATTGCATTCAATGAAGCTAAGTTTGTAGTAACATTCTGAATTTGTTCATGAAATGCCTGAGCTCCTGAACCCATTGCACCAATAGATTTTACATTTTCAGCAGCTTCTTCAAAAGCGCCATTCATTGATGATAAAGTATTAGCAGCAGAACGAGCACTTGTAGCATAATCATTAGTTGCCGCAACTGCATCTGAAATATCACTCATTTTATTAGCATTATCAGCAATTTTTTCAAAACCAGCTCCTAATCTTGAAAAAACTTCGTCGCTAACTCCAACTTTTTCCATTAAGTTACCAACTTGCTCATTCATTGGAGCATTAGTTGTGTTCTTTCTAACGAATGTTTTATCAACTTCAGGTGCAATATCTAAACCTGGATGTACACGTTCCCAATAATAATCTTTATGTGGGGGTAATAATCCTAACAAGGCAAATAATCCAGCTTCAACCAACATTCCTATCATAAGCATCTGGGTTGCACCAGGCCAGTGAAGAATTTTAAATAAGGCTCCCAAAATTACCACCGAAGCACCTACACCGATTACGGCGTTTTTAACACGTTTACCTCTTTCTGTTTCAAAAAAATGTGCAATACCTGACATACTTTTTAAGTTGGTTTTAAAAGTTATTAATTAAATGTGAAGAATTTTAAATAATTGTTTTATTTCTGAATATCGCTTAATGAACGACCTAAGAAACTTTGAATACAACGAAATCCAATATAGCTTTTTGCTGTATCTTGAAATTCCCAATGACGGCTACCGCATTGTAGATAGTATCCAATATCTTTCCATGAACCACCACGTAATACTTTACGTTTCATGGCATCTTTATCATCATCTTTAGCATCATATCTAATTGCAGATGATAAATCATGAGTGAAAGCATAAGCATTTTCAAAATAAATATCAGCGCACCATTCAGCAACATTTCCTGACATATTATATAAACCAAAATCATTAGGAAAATAGGCATCTGCTTTTACTGTGTAAACACCACCATCTTCTAAATAGTTCCCTCTCATTGGTTTAAAGTTAGCCAAAATACAACCCTTCGCATTTCTTAAATAAGGACCGCCCCAAGGATAAGGTGAGTTATCATGACCACCACGAGCTGCATATTCCCATTCAGATTCATAAGGTAAACGAAAATCCTCAGCGTCAACTCTTGCATTTTGACGATTAAAATCGTTCATAAATCTTGTTCTCCAAATTGAAAAGGCTGTTGCTTGTTTCCAATTTACACCTACCACAGGATAATTATCAAATGCTGGATGACTATAATAATTACGTGTTAATGGTTCGTTATAGGCATAAGTATAATCATGAATCCAACATAATGTATCTGGATAGATATTAATAATTTCATTTTTCAAGAATTTATTTCTTGGCTGAGTTCTATTTTCTTTTTTAGCAGCCTCTTTCCAATCAATCCAAACAAAATCATAATTTAATTTACCTGGATCAACCGCCGTTTGTCCCCAATAGCTGTTTTCAGGAGCATATAATAACTCAGATAATTTTTCTTTTGCATCATCAGTACTCCAATCAATATCTTTAGTCCAATCAATTCTTTCGTGTTCTCCACCTGGATCAATTAAATATTCATCTCCCATTAATTTATGAGCTATTGAATCACGTACCCAATTAGTAAATTGACGATATTCATTATTCGTAATTTCAGTATTATCCATGAAAAAACCTGGAACTGTAATAGAACGTGGACGTTGTACTAAAGCTGAATTTACATCTTGATCACTCGGACCAACGTGTAAAGTTCCAGAATGTACATATACCATTCCGTATGGAATTTCCATAATCCATTCAGGGCGATCCATAACGCCTAATAGCTGACCATTGTAACCTCCGTGACCACAGCTTGCTGCAAACAATGCGATTGTAGATACTGCAACAATCCAATAACTCTTAATAATTTTGTTCATTATTGTTATTATAGGTTTAAAAAAATGTCCTTAACAACTTTTTACGAAAGTTTATAAGGATGACAAAAGTAAACAGATAATTTAATTTTCCAAATAAATTTATTCTTGTATTTTCACACTAGAAATTGAACCTGAATAGCTTACTAAACAACGCAAGCAAGGTTTTATACCGAATTTGTTTGCAAAAGGTTTCAAAAAAAAGTGATTTTTTTGAATGTTGAACCTTTTTATTTCATGAAATCCTTTATTAATAATTGTTTAAGGCGAAATGATTTTTTATAAAAAAATGGTTAGTTAGGGATTATACAATAAATAGTTAGCTCTTATTTGCTGAAATTTTTTCAAGCTCGGTTGCCAAGTTTTTCTTATTTCGGCTTCAGATAAACCCTGCTTAATTTGCTTTTCTAATATTTCATTACCAGCCAATGAGGTGAAAAATGGTATAAAAAATTTATCTTTTGATGGATGATTTTTATATGCTTCAAACAAATAAGACAAATTAATTTGAGTTTGGTGCTGTAAACTATCTAACGCAATATTTGATAAATCTTTACCAAAGCATAATTGGTTTAAGCAGGGTGGATTTTTTGCGCCATCAACACTTTTAGGCATGAATGAATATGTGTAGTTTTTTAAATCAGGACTGCCAAACTGCTGAAAAGGTTTATTTGTACCTCTGCCCAAACTTAAAGTTGTTCCTTCAAAAAAACACATAGATGAATAAAGATATATTGAAGTCATGTTGGGTAAATTCGGAGAAGGCTTAATCGGCAATTTATAAAAGCTATGATGCGTATAGTTTTTACATTTTATTATTTGTAAATTACATCTTAATCGGCTTTTGCCAGTTGAAAGCCAATTTTCACCATTTATCATTTGTGCATATTCACCAATTGTCATTCCGTGTACTATGGGAACAGGATGCATTCCAATAAACGATTTGAATTTTTTTTCCAAAATAGGTCCATCAATATAATGTCCGTTTGGATTAGGTCTATCTAAAATTAATAGAGGAATATTATTTTCAGCAGCGGCTTGCATTACATAATGTAATGTTGATATATACGTGTAAAACCTAACTCCTACATCCTGAATATCAAAAACAATTATATCAATATTAGCTAAATCATCAATTGTTGGTTTTTTATGATTGCCATACAATGAAATAATTTCAAGATTTAATTTCTTATCTCTATCATTTGATAAATGTTCCCCTGCATCAGCATTCCCTTTATATCCATGTTCAGGGGCAAACACTTTTCGAACATTGATACTTAATTTCATTAAACTATCAACTAAATGTGTTTTTCCAATTGTGCTGGTTGGATTTACTACTAAAGCAATTTTTTTGTTTTTTAATAATGGCAAATAAATTTCAGTTTGTTCGGCGGCTGTTATTATTTCAGAATTGAATTGCGCTTTTGTATATAAAGTAATTAGCAAAAGGCTTACTGATAAAATTAAAAATCTCATTATTTTATTTTTAAAATGAATTTACAAAAATCAAACCGAACTAAATTAACTTAAACATTTTTCCGGGCATCGCTTTTATTACACCCTTCAATTCAAGTTGTAATAAAATACTTGCAATTAATGTATGGGATAAGTTACAATGTATAACTAACTCATCAATATTCAATAGTTTTTGTTTTTCTAAAACATTAACTATTGTTTTTTCATCGTCAGATAAATCAACAAATAACATAGCTTGTTTAGGAGATGGTTTTTGCAATTCAACATCCCACATCATTTGTTTAATAACATCAGCAGCATTTTCCATTAAAATAGCTTGATTGTTTTTTATTAAATAGTTACAACCTTGTGAATATGTATCTCCCACTCTGCCTGGCAATGCAAATACATCTCTATTATATGAATCAGCTAATTTTGCAGTAATCATTGCTCCGCCTTTAATGGCAGTTTCAATTAAAATCAAAGCATCACACATACCAGCCACAATTCTATTTCGTTGCGGAAAATTTTCTTTATTAGCAACCTCTCCAAAACCATATTCGGTAAGTACTCCGCCACTTTCCACCATTTGTTTTATATACTTAATATGCTGCGATGGGTACATTTTATCCATACCATTTGCCACAACACCAACAGTTTCTAAATTATTTTTTAAGGCCGATTTATGCGCAGCAATATCAACCCCAAAAGCTAAACCGCTTATAATTAATGGGTGATATGCTGATAATTGTTCAATAATTTTTTCGCATTGGTCTTTGCCATATTCTGTTACTTTTCGTGTACCAACAATTGAAATTACTTTTCGGGCATTTAAATCAGCATTTCCCTTATAATAAAGCATCACAGGGCTATCGGCACACTGCAATAATCTTTTAGGAAAGTTTTTATCAGTATAAAAAAGTGGTGTTAAATTGTTTTTTTCAATAAATTTTATTTCAGCTTCTGCAATTTTTAATGCTTCATCTTTTGATTGTAAAATAGCTTCGGCTCTTACTTTACCAATACCCATAATTTTTTCAAGCGTATTTTTTTTTGCTGTAAAAATTTCTTTTACGCCCCCACATTGGCCAACCAAATTTTTAGCTGTAACCGAACCTATTTCAGAAAGATGAGTTAATGCTATTTGATATTGAAGTAATTGATAATTCATAAAATAATTACGTAAAGAAAATTATTTTTGAGTTCTAAAATAATTTTATGCGTAAACTTTTTCTTTCGTTTTTAATTAGTGTTTGCAGCTCAGCATTTGCATTTGGTATTCCACCAATTCATATCATGCCTGAAATTATTCACCTAAAATTTGATTCAAAGAACCCAAATAGTGAATATCGAAGCCCTGAAAACCCATATTATTGGAAAAACCGCAAACCTTTTGAAACCTACTGGCAGCAAGATGTTCAATACACAATCAATGCAATAATTGATGAAGTAAATGATATTATTATTGGCGATGAGCAACTACAATATTTCAATAATTCACCTGATACACTAAAAGAAATTTATTTTCATTTATACCAAAATGCATTTCAACCAAATTCTTATTTAGATGATTTAAATAAAGCCAATCATGTGAAAACAAAATGGGGAAAATATGAATCAAAAGGGATGGGTACTGAAATAAAAACCATCCGAATAAATGGCGAAGAAGTAACCTTTGAGCAAGATTTTTCAATTGTAAAAATTAAATTGAATAGAGTGTTGCCTCCTAATATGGGCATGGCATTTCAAATCAATTTTAAAACGTATTGGGATAATGGAAGTCAGCGCCGCCGCATGAAAAAATTTGATGCAGCAGGTCATAAAGATGAAAATGGATTTAAGCATTATGATGGTGTACATTGGTATCCACGTATTTGTGTGTACGATGCAAAATTTGGTTGGGATGTTCAACAGCACATGGGTAAAGAGTTTTATGGTGATTATGGTTCATTTGATGTTACATTAAATTTCCCTTCCAACTATGTAGTTGAAGCAACAGGCTGGTTACAAAATGAAAATGAAGTGATGCCAAATGAGTTAAGAAAAAAATTAGATATCAAAAACTTTTTTACTCCATATCCATCCAAAATAAAAGTGAAAGGAAAAGGTATTAAAGGCGACAAAGTAGTGATATCAACTAAACCAACTGAAATTATTCCTTATGAAAAATCTAACCGAAAAACATGGAATTACCATGCTACCAATGTGCATGATTTTGCATTTACGGCTGACCCAACTTATCGTATTGGTGAAACAGAATGGAATGGAATTAAAATAGTTTCGTTGGTGCAAGAAAGTCATGCTGCTGGTTGGAAAAATGCTGCTGATTACACAGCAAAAGTGATTGAATATTATAGCAACAGAGTGGGTATGTATGCTTACCCTAAAATGGTGGTAGCTGATGCCCAAGATGGAATGGAATATCCGATGCTTACTTTAGATGGCGGCAGTGACCCTGGTTATCGTGATTTGTTAGCACACGAAGTTGGGCACAATTGGTTTTTTGGAATGGTGGGCAATAATGAAACTTACCGAGCTATGTTAGATGAAGGCTTCACCCAATTTTTAAATACGAATGCTTGTGAAGCCATTGATGGAAAATATCGCATTCAACCTAAATCAAAATCGTGGTATGTAAATCGGTTCAAACAAAAAGATGTAATGCGCAGTAGTGAAACCTATAATGGCTATATGATGGATGCTATTCGTGAAAGTAGTGCTACATTGAATACACATAGCGATGATTTCAGTGGTGCATTAAACCATGATGGCGGCTACAGAAATGTATATTTCAAAACTTCAACTATGTTGTTCAATTTGCAATATGTGTTAGGTGATTCATTGTTCTGGAAAAGCTTTTCAAATTATTTTAATCAATGGAAAATGTGTCATCCGTATCCTGAAGATTTCAGAAATAGTATGCACCAATCCACCAAAGCTGATTTGAATTGGTTTTTTGATGAATGGATGGAAACATCAAAAACAATTGATTACGAAGTAAAAAATGTGCGACTAGTTGATGCTAATAAATACAAAATTACTTTACAGCGCAATGGCGAAATGCAGATGCCTATTGATTTACGAGTGATTGATAAAAATAACAAAACGTATGATTTTCATATTCCGAATACTTGGTTTGTAAAAAATACTTCAGCTTCTGTTTTACCAAAATGGTGGGGTTGGGGAAAATTCCGCAAGCAATATATTTTTGAAGCACAACTCAATGCCAAATTAAAAGATGTAATTATTGATACATCCTTACGATTGGCTGATAATGATATGCGCAATAACGCTTGGAAAAATAATTCAAAATGGTTGTTTGATTCACAACTCAATCAACCAACTGATTGGACAAGAGAAGTATGCAAATGGCGACCAGAACTTTGGTGGAATGGTGTAGATGGAATGAAATTAGGATTGCATGTAAATGGCAATTACATGAATTACAAACATAGTTTTTCAGCCACGGTTTGGTACAATACACGTTTGTTCAACAACATTGCTGAAACTGATTATGTAAAAAATAATAAAGATGGATTGAAAATTTATAACAAAATAAATTTCAATATTGAAGCACAA
>JBDKJJ010000209.1:0-3536 GCA_039796635.1 Bacteroidota bacterium | reverse complement strand
TGTATTTATAGGGTGCCTATCAGCATTGACCGTATCGATAGTCTATTATAAAACTCTCACTTATCATTTCCAAAAATAATAAAATATCTGAATGGATAATAGTTTCATGAAAAAACTATGAAATGTAGCAATGGCAAACGTTTTTAGTTATAAGTAACATTACATTCTTCATTTTATATAAATAAAATATCATTTCTTAAATTCAAATTTCGCAATAAGGTTTTCAAAATTTGATTGAAGTATTTGAGATTTGTCAAGTTTTCACAACATGACAAATCTATATAACATGGCAAAACTTTATTCAATATTTAGGTTGGGCAATTGCGGCTGAAATTGTTTATATTCATCTAAAGTCATTAAGGCGAAAATACGATAGAAAAGAAATAAGAGTATTTGTTAACTCAAGAAAACAAAATATTATTTCTTACAACTCATTTCCAATCTCATTATATCCAATAAAATTTGCTTTAAGTAATTTAAGAATTTAACCACTTACTAAAAATTTTATGGTAAAATGGTAACAGAATGTAAGAAACAATAGGTACTGCAATAGCTGTTAAAACCAATGTTTTAAGCGGTAACGGAAAATCTTTTATCCAACCACCTAATGCATAAAATAAAACGGTTATTAATGGATAGATGGATAACCAAATTAAAAAAGTACGCTTATGTTGATGTTTATTCATAATTATATTTCATCATCAAACAATGAATTATTTTAATAGTTCAATATTGACTAAAAATAATTCAGCAATAAAACTTTGTATATTTGTTCAAACCATAAGTTATGCATCCTGAAATTGAACTTTATAATGCCGCTCAGTTTGAAACTGATAAAGAAATTTGTAATCAATTATCCCAACTCATTGATAAGCATTTGCCCAAGGCTGAAAGTAAAATTTGGCATCGTCATCCAGTTTGGTTTTTAGATGGAAATCCAATTGTGGGTTATAGTAAATTAAAGGATAGTGTTAGGTTGTTATTTTGGAGTGGTCAATCATTTGATGAACAAGAATTGCAAGTTGAAGGCACTTTCAAGGCTGCTGAAATGCGTTATGTTAATCCAAAACAAATAAATAAAACTGATGTAAAACGTTGGTTAAAAAAAGCTGAAGAGATTCAGTGGGATTATAAAAATTTAATCAAACGAAAAGGAAAATTAGAAAGGTTAAAATAGATTTAGTTCGATTAGTATCTTTGAAGAAATTTATAATTAATTATTATGTCGTATCAAACAATAACAACTCAATTAGAAAATAATATTTGTATCATTACAATTAACCGACCTGATAAGATGAATTCATTAAATTCAGAAGTGATAAGTGATTTGCGTTCAGCCATGCAAAACGTAAATGATACTTTGTCGATAAAAGGAGTGATTATTACAGGTGCTGGTGCAAAAGCTTTTGTGGCAGGTGCTGATATTGCTGAATTTGCAAATTATACTTCGCAACAAGGCAAGTTGATGGCATCTAATGGTCATGCAGTTTTTAATATGATTGAAAATTGTAGTAAACCTATAATAGCCGCTGTGAATGGGTTTGCATTAGGGGGTGGATGTGAATTAGCCATGAGTTGTCACATACGAATTGCATCTGAAAATGCAAAATTTGGTCAGCCTGAAGTGAACTTAGGAATTATACCAGGCTATGGTGGCACTCAACGTTTTATACAATATATTGGCAAAGGAAAAGCATTGGAATTGATGATGACAACTGATATGATTTCAGCATCTGAAGCTCATACTTTAGGATTAGTAAATCATGTAGTGCCTCAAGAAAATTTATTAGAAAAAGCGAAGGAAATTTTGAATAAAATTTTCACCAAAGGGCCTGTAGCTATTGCTAAAATTATTGAATGTGTTAATGCACATTTTGAACCGCAACATGGCGCTTTTCAGTATGAAATTTCATCATTTGCTCAATGCTTTGATACCGAAGATTTCAAAGAAGGTACTACTGCATTTGTTGAAAAACGTAAAGCTAATTTCCCTGGTAAATAATATTAATTGAATGAAACTTTCATCACCCATTTTAATAACAGAAATTGCTGAGCTTATTAGCTCAAAAATTATTGGTAAATCAGATAATTTATTGCATGGCATTAATGAAATTCATAAAGTAGTAAATGGTGACTTAACCTTTGTTGATCATCCTAAATATTACGATAAAGCAATTCATTCAGCAGCTACAATTATTTTAATTAATAAAGAAGTAGAATGCCCTGAAGGAAAAACTTTGCTACTTAGTGATGATCCATTCAGAGATTATGTTTTTTTAGTGAAGCAATTTCGCCCATTTGAAAAATCTAATCAATCCATTTCACCAACAGCACAAATTGGCGAAGGCACACACTTACAGCCAAACGTGTTTTTAGGCAATCATGTTAAAATTGGTAAAAATTGTTTGATTCATGCCAATGTAAGTATTTATGATTTTTGTGAAATTGGCGATAATGTTATTATCCAAAGTGGAACAGTAATTGGCGGCGATGCTTTTTATTATAAGAAGAGAACAACACCACATACTTTTTATGATAAGCTAGAATCATGTGGCAAAGTGATTATTGAAGATAATGTTGAAATAGGCTGTGGATGCACTATTGATAAAGGTGTTTCAGGTGATACAATTATTGGTTGGGGAACAAAAATTGATAATCAAGTGCATATTGGTCATGGGACTGTGGTGGGCAAAAACTGTTTGTTTGCTGCACAAGTAGGTATTGCCGGAAAAACGAAAATTGAAGATAATGTGATTCTGTGGGGGCAGGTTGGTGTGAATAAAGATTTGGTAATTGGTGAAAATGCGATTGTGTATGCTCAAAGTGGCGTTGCCAAAAGCATTGAAGGTAATAAAGTTTATTTTGGATCGCCTGTTCAAGAAGCAAGGGAAAAAATGAAAGAGTTGGTTTGGATAAAAAATCAGGCTTTAGGAGTGAAAAATTAACATTTATTTTTGCAACGCAACATTGCTTTATTTTGTCTTTAAGCATTCACTTTTAAACTTTTATTAAATTTATTTCGTAAAAAGTTTGGAATTAGAACAAAATCGAATAATTTTATCTTTGTAAAAAGCTACCTACTTTTTACATGCCTTAAAACTAAAACTTTAAAAACTATCTTAATTATGAAACGAATATTACTTCTGTTTTTCTTATTGGGTTTAGTTACGGCTATCAATGCGCAGGATATACATTTTTCGCAATTTTATGCATCACCGCTAACTTTGAATCCAGCTAATACAGGAAAAATCTCATCAAAGTATCGAGCAGCTGGTAATTATAGAGACCAATGGGCTAGTGTATCAGCACCTTTTAAAACCTTTAGTGCATCATTTGATTTACCTTTTATGTATAAACAAATGAAAAAGAATTTTTTTGGTGCCGGATTAATTGTTATTTCTGATAAATCGGGTACTGGTGAGTTAGCAAATCAAAGTGTTTATTTATCAATGGCATATCATCAAAAAATTGGTAATCCACGTCATCCAAAGCATTATGCTTCAGCAGGGTTTCAAGCTGGTGTTGTTCAAAAAAGT
>JBDKJJ010000208.1:0-3546 GCA_039796635.1 Bacteroidota bacterium | reverse complement strand
CAGTTGTACAGCATCTTTACTGTGATACCCAATTCTCGGGCTACGGCTGTGGCATTGCCTCTTTGTTTGCTTAATTCTACAGCTTTGATTTTATAATCATTACTGTACGTTTTTCTGATTCTTGTCATGCGTTAAAGTTACGCCCTTATACCCTTAACTTTTTTGTCCACTCAAAGGTAGGAACTCCATTTTTCTTTTTAATTCTTCTCGTTGCCTCAAATCCACTAATATAAGGCATTTTAAGGTCAGTGATAATCAATTCAGGATTGTGCTTTTCAGTAAGCTCTATTAATTCAAAACCATTTAAGGCGATGCCACAAATATCAAAGTATCCAGTTTCATTAAATACTTTCTTTAAATCCTCTAAAAAATGGTTCGAATTCTGAACCGTGTCGTCCACTAAAAAAGCCGATTCAAAATTTGAATCGGCTTTTTTTATTTTGAATAAATTTCAAATTACTTTTTCTTCAATTGAAGTATTGAAAAATCTGAATCTTCTTTTACAATTGTATTTACTAATCTTCCTAATCCATCTATTTCCATTACCACTTCATCACCTGCTTGTAGCCATTGTTCTGGGTAATTTGGGTCGTTCAATTTTCCTGTTCCATTCAATTCTAAAAAGCAACCAGTACCAACAGTGCCACTTCCTATTACATCACCAGGCCAAATAGTTACACCATAAGCACAGCGTTCAATTATTTCAGCAAATGTCCAATCCATATCACCAACATTGCCTTCGCTCACTAATTTACCATTTACCCAACAACGCATTTTTAAATTATAATTATCGCCTGTATGATTTGCTTTGCAAGGAATTTTAAAACCTTCTAATTCATCAGGTGTTACAAGCATTGGACCAATAACTGTTGAAAAATCTTTTCCTTTTGCAGGTCCTAAATTCAATAACATTTCTTCCATCTGCAATGTTCTTGCACTCATATCATTCATAATCATAAAACCACCAATGTAACTATCAGCATCGGCAGCTTTTACATTTCTTCCTTCTTTGCAAATTACAATGGCTACTTCTAATTCAAAATCTAATTTTTGAAAATGATCGGGCATACATTTTATTTCACCAGGGCCTTGAATAGCATTATGATTTGTGAAATACATAATTGGATATTGGTCAAACTCTTCAATCATAGGTACTTTGCGATTTCTACGAGCAGCTGCAACATGCTGACGAAAAGCATATCCATCACGACAACTTGTAGGACGATTTACAGGCGCAAGTATTTTTAAATCTTGAATACTTTTGAATTTAGCTTTTGGCAAATTACCTGCTTTAATTTCTTCATCATAATGTTTTGCCAAATCAAACATTTCATCCCAAGCATGTAAAAAAAATTCCATATTGGTAGGTAATGCTGGATCAAGTTGATTCATGTCATACACATTATCATTCACCAATAATCCTAAACGATCTTCATCGCCATTGAAATAAGAAACAAGTTTCATTTATATTTTTTTTATTTGATTAAAATTTAGAGTTGCAAAATAAATTTATTTCCATTGCATTTTCTTAAAAACATCCCACAATACTATTCCGCAGCATACTGAAATATTGATGGAATGTTTTGTGCCGAATTGTGGAATTTCAATACATAAATCAACATGATTCATTACTTCATCATCTACGCCGCCAACTTCCGAACCAAATACTAAAGCCACTTTTGAGGCTGGCGAATAATTTTGTAATTCAACTTTAGGCTCCGCTTGTTCAATAGCAGCTACCTGAAAACCTAATGTTTTAGCATGATGTATTGCATCAATGGTTGTTTTAAAATATTTCCATTCAACTGTATCAGTTGCTCCTAAAGCAGTTTTATGAATATCACGATGTGGTGGTTGTGGCGTATAACCGCATACATAAATAGCTTCTATCAAAAAAGCATCTGCCGTTCTGAAAACTGAACCAACATTATGATGGCTACGGATATTATCTAAAATAATAATGATAGGGGTTTTGGTTGATGCTTTGAAATTTTGATTGCTAAGCCTTGTTAATTCAGCATTTGATGTTTTTTTCATGATTGGTAAAAATACAAAATTAGGAAATGATGAAACAATGATTTTTATTTGGGATAAAATTAATCTAAAATAAATTCAAGAAAATGGTATCGTACGACCCTAAAAAATGGACACAATTTATTTTTCAATTTCATAAGGCCGATACCTTTCGTGAATTAATGCCAACTATGATAGGCATTACTATTTATTCATTTGCAATTGCTTTTTTTGAAAAAGAATTTTTGCATATCACACCTGATTCAAAGCTTTCAAAAATATCTATCATGCATACTTTGATGGGGTTTGTTATTTCATTGTTGCTCGTATTCCGAACTAACACGGCTTATGAAAGATGGTGGGAAGGAAGAAAATTATGGGGTGCATTAGTGAACACAACAAGAAACATGGCAATTAAATTTCATCATATTTTTATGTATGATGAATCAGAAAAAAATGAAATTAAAAAATTGCTAATTGCATTTCCGTTTGCTTTGAAAAATCATTTACGAAATATTTCAACCATGGAAGAATATGAATTAGAGCATCTTTATCATATTAATGAACTAAAACGCCCAAAGCATTTGCCATTGCATATTTCGGACTTGGTATTTAAAAAAATTATTGATCAACAAAAGAAAAATAAAATATCAACTGCTGAAACTTTATTGTTAGATGCTGAAGTGAAACAATTGATGGAAATTTGCGGTGCTTGTGAAAGAATCAAGAATACACCTATTCCGTTTTCATATAGTGTATTCATCAAAAAATTTATTTTCATTTATGTAATCACTTTGCCTATAGCTTATGTGGCTACATTAAGTTGGTATGCAATACCAGTTTCTGTTTTTATTTACTATGTATTAGCCAGTTTGGAATTAATTGCCGAAGAGATTGAAAACCCGTTTGGCACTGATGCTAATGATTTGCCCTTAGATGAAATTTCAAAAAATATTCGCAAATCTGTTGAGATGATTTGGGAAGAAAGAAATTAAAAGTTATAAGCAAAAATTTACTTGATGATATAGCAAATTTATTGCTTAACAATTTTATAAAAATTAGTTTCAAAGCCATTAGTGATGGCAGTTAGGTAATTTCCAGCCAATAAATTTGATACGTCAATTTGATTTGAATTGCTAATTAACTTTTGAGTTAAACATAATTTCCCTGACATGTCGAAAATTGAAATAGTATATCCATCTGTTTCACATTTCACATTCAAATTAGTGGCCACTAAATTTGGATACAATGAAACATTAGGATTAATAGTAACCTCATTCTGACCATTTATTATTGTTTTTTTTCCTTTAGCAAATCTGAAAATAGTTCCGTTGGTAGGAAAAGATGAAAGTGCATTGTTAACTCCATTTGCAATACCGTTAGCATCAGTAGAATCAACTTTTGCAGGGTTTGTACTACTGATATAATAAAACCAATCAAAATTAAAATTTTGTAAATCCATGTTACTGATTAATCCAATTAAAGGCCCATTAAAGCCTGAGTATATATCAGAAATACTATTCACTGATGATT
>JBDKJJ010000207.1:0-4553 GCA_039796635.1 Bacteroidota bacterium | reverse complement strand
ACACCTTATCCTTGCGAAAAAAAATATGCTATCAAATCAATGCATATGACTCACCGATGGTTGGATAGATGTATTGAAAGATTTGATTCTACTGAGCCATTGTATGGTTATCATCAATCGTTGTTTCCTATTGTTCAAGGCAGTGTATATAATGATTTAAGAATTCAATCGGCTGAATATATTGCTTCGAAAAATAGAGAAGGAAATGCCATTGGCGGTTTATCAGTTGGTGAGCCAGCAGAAATTATGTATGAACTAACGGATGTAATTTGTAATATTTTACCAACTGATAAGCCAAGATATTTGATGGGCGTTGGTACTCCTGCCAATATTTTAGAAGGTATTGCTTTAGGTGTAGATATGTTTGATTGCGTAATGCCTACTCGAAATGCCCGTAATGGGGGCTTGTTTACAGCAGAAGGAATTATTAATATCAGAAATAAAAAATGGGAAAATGATTTTAGCCCAATTGATGCAACTTCGGAAAGTGAGTATAGCAGAAATTACACTAAAGCTTATTTACATCATTTAAATAAAAGCCAGGAAATTTTAGCAGCCATGATTAGCAGTGTACACAATTTAAGTTTCTATTTATGGTTGGTTCGTGAAGCTAGAAAACACATTATTGCTGGAGATTTTGCTACTTGGAAGAATACAATGGTTCCAAAATTATCTCAGAAATTATAACTATTGATTATCTTTTTGTCGGTTAATATTATTCAACCAATTATCTGTTAATCGTTTTAAGATAGATTTTTTTTAGTTAATAATCAAAACAGTGGCTTGCATTTCAGGTAAAGTTTTTAAAGCTTTTTTTAGGGATGTAATAATTGGATTTGGAATTGAAACCGTAACCACAAATACTTTTTCTTTTTCTGCTTTTGCTGTAACAAGTGAAATGTTTTCAACAGAACCATCTACAAAACCGAATTCATTTTCAGGATAATTTAAAAATACCAATCGAGCTTTTTGATTGGGTTTTATTTTAGCAGACCCAAGCATGGGTACATAAGCCTTGCATATAATTTTATTTTCTTTACTAATTATTTTACACAATTCATCGCCAGCATTTAGTAATTGATTTGCACTCCAAAAATTTTGAAATGTAACCATTCCATTCATCGGTGATTTGATTACATATTTTTCTTTCCATGAAATGATTGCAGTTTTTAATTGCTCTTGCTCTGCAAAAACTTGAATGCCTTTATCATTTAATTCTTTTTGAAATGATTGTTGCATTTGCTTGGCTTGACCAGTTAGTTGTGAATTTTGCAATTGATTATTTTTAATTGCTAATTCATAATTTTCTACCTGACTTTTTAATTGTAAATATTCTGTTTGAAAAGCGTCCCAATCTTTTTTTGCAATTATTTTTTCATCAAATAATTTTTTTTGTTCGGCATATTGATTTTGTTTTAATTGAAACTGAGCAGTAGCATTGTTGTATTGATTTTTTATTTCTAATTGTTGATTGGCTTGCATTTCAGCTTGCTGCAATAATCTGTTTGATTGTTGAAGATTTATTTTATTTACTGTAGCAAATTCAAAATCATTTAGTGCATTTAGATAATTGGCAAAAGCCATATTCACCTCACCTAATTGATTGAATTTATTCAAATTATTTTTCCAGAATGTATAGTGATTTATCTTTTCAAAAGATTCATTTTTTAATAATGAGTCTAAAAATAAAACTTGTTTAAAGTCAGCAGGATTTTTAATAATTGCGATTATTTCTTCAGCTTTTATTTCTTGTTTATCGGCTATGAAAATTTGCTGAATGGTACCAGTTGATTTTGAAATAATTGATGCTGGCGGATTTAATGATGTAACTTCTGCACTGCCATTTATTACATCAGGATATTGAATGATGGCTGATAAAAAAATTAGCAAAAGAATAATGCCAACAATAAAACTTGAACCCCATAAAATAAATTTACGAGGCATACGCTCCATTATTTCTTGCACTTCTTCGCTTCTAATGTTGTCTTCTAATTCCATTGGAAAAAGTTATTAGTTATTGTGTTATTCGTTATTCGGAAATATAGCCTTTGTAGTTTAATTAGCATATTAGCACATCATCACATTAGCAAATTACTTTACGTTCCTAATTCCAATTGATTTTTAACCAAAGTATAATAGCTTCCATTTAGTTTTATCAATTCATCATGTGTGCCTTGTTCTACAATTTTTCCTTTTTCTAATACCACAATATTATCAGCATGTTTTACTGTACTAAGCCTATGCGCTACAATTACCACAGTTTTATTTTTATAAAATTTTTCTAAGCTTTCTACAATTTTTCTTTCATTGTTCGCATCCAAACTATTAGTGGCTTCATCAAATAAAATGATTTCTGGATTTTTATATACTGCTCTTGCAATTAATAAACGTTGACGTTGCCCCATACTTACGCTGATTCCCTCTGCACCAATTTTAGTATTATAGCCTAATGGTAATGTTTCAATAAACTCTCTTATCTGAGCTGTTTCTGTTGCTTCTTTTAATTTTATAGTATCAACTGTGCTGCCATCAACTACAATGTTACCAGCTACTGTATCGCCAAAAATAAATCCATCTTGCATTACAGCCGCAATTAAATTGCGCCACTCATGTGGATGAATTTGATTTGTATCAAAATTATCAATTGTAATTTTTCCTTTTATTGGCGAATGATACTTCAATAATAATTTCAAAAGAGTTGTTTTTCCGCTGCCACTGCTACCTACAATAGCTGTAATTCTTCCTTTAGGCAATTTTAAATTTACATGGTCTAATACCCATGCATCGCTCATTCCTGGGTATCTGAAGCAAACATCTTTTAATTCAATATCGCCTGATTGATGATTGAATTTTGAAGTACTACTTTCATTATTACTATCATTTGTGGTATAAGAAAACAATTGCTGTTCATCTTTTTCTTGATAAATTTCCCCAATTCTATCCAAACTTATTTTAGCATCTTGTGCAGCAATTACAAATCCAATAAATTGTTGAATCGGCGAATTTAATTGCCCAATAATATATTGCACACTCATCATCATTCCTAAACTCATGTTGCCATCAATCACGGCTTTAGCAGCAATAAATGTTAGCAAAATGTTTTTTAATTGATTGATTAAAAATGCGCCAGCCTCTTGATACTGGCTCAAAGCTCTGCCACTTAAACCAATATGAAATAATTGCACTTGCTGTTTTTCCCATTCCCATCTTCTATGATTTTCAGCATTGTATAATTTTATTTCATGAATGCCATTAATCAATTGCAACATTTTGTTTTGATTTCGGCTTGAAGCATTGAAGCGTTTGTAATCTAACTCTTTTCTTTTTTTTAAGAATAATACAATCCATAAAACATATAAAATGCTGAACAGCATAAAAACACCAAACAGAGTTATATCATAAGTGCAAAGCACAATTCCAAAAACCAAAAAGTTAAAAAACGAAAACAAAGTCATCAAACTATTTTGCGTTATAAAACTTTGTACACGGCTGTGGTCGCCAATTCGTTGAAGAATATCGCCACTTGTTCGGCTTTCAAAAAAACTATGTGGCAGCTTAATTAATTTAGAAAGAAAATCAGAAATTAAAGTGATGTTAATTCGGCTACTGATGTGTAGTAAAATCCAACTACGAATAAACTCAATAGCTGTTTGCCCTGCTAATAACATCAATTGTGCAATTAGCATCAATACTACAAAATTAATATCCTTAAAATGAATGCCTCTATCTACCACACCTTGTGTGATAAATGGAAATAATAATTGCAATATACTTACACCAAAAAGCCCAATCAAAACTTGTGTGATATAAGCTTTATAGCCTTTTAAATAACCATATAAAAATTTAAAGCCTCGTTTGTTGGGCTCCTCCTTATGTTCATCATATACAGTGCTATAAAAATCAGGTTTAGGTTCTAATAAAAGTGCTATGCCATTATCATTAATGCCTGATGTCCAACTTTTTTTAAACTGTTCACTGGTTAATTTTACAATACCATGAGCTGGATCAGCTAATACAAATGTTGAGCGTTGGGTTTTTAGTGTTGAGTTGAAATTACCCAAAATTCTTTTTACAAAATTCTTAATTCGTAATTCATCATTCGTAATTTTATGAAGTACAACAAAATGATTTTGATTCCAATGCAAAATACAAGGCAATGGTGCATCATTAATTAATTTTTCAACATCAATTTTCACTCCTAAACTTCTGAAACCTATTGCCTCAGCAGCTTTGCTGATGCCTAATAAACTTACACCTTCACGATTTAATTCACATAATTCACGAAGTTTATTAATAGAAATATTTTTGCCGTACGAATCGGCTACCATTTTAAGGCAGGTAGGACCACAATCGGCAGCGTATTTTTGTTTTAAATGTTTCAATGGGTTGTATTTGCCACTTATAGTTCGAAGGTAGTAAGATTTTTTGGCAATTATGTTTATGATTATTTACCAACTACTGTGAATACGTCCACCGCCTATTAAATCATCGCCATCATAAAATACTGCTGATTGCCCAGGGGCTATGCCTGCTACTTTTTCAGAAAAATGTAC
>JBDKJJ010000206.1:0-5969 GCA_039796635.1 Bacteroidota bacterium | reverse complement strand
CCTTGAAAAATACCACTTAACACAATAAAGAATTTTTCCCAGCCTTTATTCATAGTAAACATACCATGCGCTGAATAACGATGATGAAAAAATGATTGGGTAAAAAGTGATAAATACCAATGAGCGATAAAGAAAATAATTATAACTGTCATGTTTAGATTTGAAAATATTGAGGTGCAAATGTAGATGTTAATGTTCAGATAAAGTACATAACTGATAAAAATCAGTTTTTGATGATTTTGAAATCAATCATATTTATTTCTTTATCTACATTAATAAAATCATGCTGCATATTCGATGCAATAATGATTATTCGATTTGAAGAATATTGTTGAATAAGTTTCTTATACCATTCTATCCCCCATTCATCAAGGTTTGAAGTAGGTTCATCAAGCAATACCATTTTAACATCAGCTAAAATAGCTAAAGCAACTTTTAGGCGTTGTTTCATCCCTGTGCTAAATGATGATATTGGTTGATGCGCTTGGGATTGAAGTTGAGTAATTTCAATTATTTTAGATGTGGAAATACCAAATAGCCAAGGTTTGAATTTGGCTTGAAATTCAATCATTTCATTTAAAGTAAACTCTTCGGGTAGTTCCGTTGCTGGTGAACACCAGGTTATGTGCTTAAATATTTTATCTGGAGAAATTATTTTTTCTTGTTCATCCAACCACTCAATGTTTCCTTCGGAAGGAGCTTGATATCCTGACAGAATACTCATCAAAGTTGTTTTCCCTGAACCATTTGAACCTTTAATTGCAACAACTTCTGAATTTTTTACATCTAAATTCAACCCACGGAAAATCCATTGATAATTATATCGTTTGCCGATATTATTCAGCTGAAGATTCATTGCGCTTGCTATATCCTTTGATGATGCCACGTACACTATTACGAATAAAATCAACTATTTCATCACGTTCAGCAGAAAATGGTAATTCACGTTCTACCATTGCCACTGCTTTTGTAACACTTAAGCCTTTGATGAAAATATATCTATAAATATCCTGAATACGATTAATTTGATCTTCTGTATATCCTCTTCTTCTTAACCCTACTGAATTAATACCAACATAAGATAAAGGTTCACGAGCTGCCTTAACAAAAGGTGGTACATCTTTTCGAATTAATGACCCCCCTGAAATAAAAGCATGTTTTCCAATTTTCACAAACTGATGAACTGCAGTCATTCCGCCTACAATAACCCAATCTTCAACTTCAATATGACCAGCTAAATTCACATTATTTGCTAAAATGCAATTATCACCCACCACACAATCATGCGCAACATGTACATACGCCATTAATAAACAATTACTTCCAACTACAGTTTTTCCTGCAGCTTTTGTACCTCGATTGATGGTTACACATTCACGAATAGTGGTGTTATCACCTATAATCGTTAAAGTATCTTCACCTTCGTATTTTAAATCTTGAGGAATTGCCGATATTACTGCTCCAGGAAAAATACGGCAATTCTTCCCAATTCTAGCACCTTCCATGATAGTAACATTCGATTCAATTACTGTTCCTTCACCAATTATTACATTTTTCGCAATTGTAACAAATGGCTCTATCACAACATTTTTTGCAATATTTGCTTGTGGATGTATGTATGAAAATGGTTGATTCATAAAAGAAAGTTTTTGGTTTCTTGTTACCAGTTATTATTTTGATTTCAAGTAACCAGCAACCAGTTACTCAATTTTTTTTTGTATTTAAATGGTTTCTTCCTTTTTTACAATTTTGGCAATTAATTCTGCTTCAGTTACAATTTTATTTCCCACATAAGCTGTTCCTTTCATTTCACAAATTCCTCTTCTTATCGGACTTAATAACTCTAATTTAAAAATTAAAGTATCACCCGGAACAACTCTATTTTTAAATCTACATTTATCAATTTTCACAAAATAAGTATCATAGTTTTGAGGATCGGGTACTGTGCCTAAGGCTAAAATACCACCAGTTTGAGCCATTGCCTCAATCTGTAAAACACCAGGCATAACAGGGTTTCCAGGAAAATGACCTTGGAAAAATTGCTCGTTAAAAGTTACATTCTTAATACCAACTACGTGGTTATCGCTCATTTCAATAATTTTATCAACTAAAAGAAATGGGTAACGATGCGGTAATGATTTTTCAATTTGACGAATATCAAATATAGGTTTTTCATTTGGATCGTAATGAGGAACAATATTTCGAGTTTTAGCTGATTTAATATAAGCTTTAATTCGCTTAGCAAATTCAACATTGCTTGCATGACCAGGTCTGCTTGCAAAAACTTTTCCTTTTATTGGTGTTCCAATTAAAGCCAAATCACCTACCACATCCAAAAGTTTATGTCGGGCAGGTTCGTTTTGATATCTTAAATCAACGTTATTTAATATACCTTCATGCTGTACGCTTACTTTTTCACGATTAAATAATTTTGCTAATTTATTTAATTCCTCTTCACTTACTTTTTTATCAACTACCACAATAGCATTGCTTAAATCACCACCTTTAATTAAATTATTATCAACCAAATGTTCTAATTCATGTAAAAAACAAAAAGTACGTGATGATGCAAAATCAGATTTAAACTCAGAAATGTTATGTAAGGTTGCATGTTGAGTGCCTAATACTGGTGAATTATAATCAACCATTACACTTATCTGATAATCTTCGGCAGGAACAGCAGTCATTTCAACTTTCTTTACAGAGTCAGTATATTGAATAGTTGAGTTCAGTTGAAAATATTCTCTTGGGGCAGTTTGTTCAACAATACCAACCGCTTCCATTGCTTCAATAAATGGCAATGAAGACCCATCAATTATTGGCACTTCAGCCCCATCCAATTCAATCAACACATTATCTAAATCCATGCCTACCAATGCAGCTAACGAATGTTCAACAGTAGCAACTCGAGCACCATTATATTCCAAAGTAGTACCTCTTGAAACATCAACAACTAAATCAGCATCAGCGTTAATCACAGGCATTCCTGGCAAATCAATTCGTTGAAATTTAAACCCATGATTTATTGGAGCTGGTTTAAAAGTCATGGTTACAAATTTACCTGTATGAAGTCCGACACCTGAAATGGTTACCGGCGCCTTCAATGTTTTTTGCATATCACTCATCTTGTATTCTGATTTTTTCTAATTAAAAAAAGTTAGCAAAAGTATAACATTTGTTGGTTAAATTTTCATAAAAAATCAATCCATATTATAATGATTTATAAAAATCCAATATACTGCCTGTAACATTACTATAAATAGCTTCTTTTTGCATTCGTTTAACATACTCAAGATGCCTTGCTATGGTTACTTTGTCCTTTCTTCTAGCTGGACCAGTTTGAACATCTTTTGCTCTTTGAGTTTTTAATTTTTCAAATGTTTCAATCAATAATGGCTGCAATAGTTTAAAATTAATTTTTTCTTTTTCACAAATATCTTGAGCTATAGCCACCATATGATTAGTGAAATTATTAGTGAATACTGCCGCAACATGCAATGCAGTTCGTTGTTCATCATTCATCACAATTACTTTATCACTAATTGATTTAGCAATTTTCTTAATGTTATTTAATGTGTTTTTTGAATCGCTAAAATAAATTATAGGCACTTCTCTAAAATCAATAATCTGCGTTTTTTTAATGGTTTGTAATGGATAAAAAACTCCTGAATCCCAATTTTTATGTTTTAAAATAGCGCTACTACAAGTGCCTGAAGTATGCAATATCAAAGGCTTTAATTCATATGGGTTTGGTTTATGTTGAAATATTTTTTCAACTACTTCAACAATGCAATCATCATTTACTGCAATCAAAATAATATCTGAAATAATTAATTCCTTAAAATCTGTGGTTGCCTTTGCCTGAAAATATGTAGCTAATTTTTTTGCATTTTTTAATGTTCTACTAATCACTTGAACAACATCAAATCCTTCGGAATAAAATGCTAAACTTAATTGGGTAGCTACATTTCCAGAACCAATAATGGTAATAGTTTTTGACATATTAACTTAGCTTTTAAACTTGTTTGGGAATCGATTTTCCAAATCAGTTTGTAATAAATTTCTCACCTTTTCACTAAGTACTTTATAATCTTCAGGTTTCAAGTTTTTGGTATCAATCGGTTCATGAACTTTTACATGACTCATACACCAACCTTGACGCTTACCAGTACTAGGTAAAATTCTCCAATTATCAAAGAATGTAACCACCAATATCGGAACTTTATGTTCAATCGCTAATCGAAAAGCGCCGCTTTTAAAAGGTTTTAAATGTGGTGGATTTTTTGAAGTGCCTCCTTCAGGAGCAATTGCAATGGAATGTCCGTTATCCAATGCCTCATCAGCTCTGATGTAAGCCTTTCGAGCATCTTCAGCATCGCTTCTATCAACACTAAAATCAATTGTTCTGAAAAATTTACCAAAAATTGGCAACTTGCCAAGTTCAGCCTTCGCCATGAATCTAATATACAATGGATTCAAAACTGCAAACAAAAGTAAAATATCTAAATGTGAAGTATGATTAAAGCAAATTACATAGTTCTGTTTTGTATCAATCTTTTTAACCCACTCAACTCTATAAATATAAAAACACAACCATAAAGAAAGTTTTGCCCACCAAATTCGGAAGAAATGAACAGTTTTGTAAGCTTTTTCAAAAGATAACAATACCCAAATGATTGGCATTAATGGAATAAAAAAAATCATTATTGCCATATAGAAAATCACTCCGTATATGTTTTTAAAAAACTGAGTCATTCCATGCTTCTTAATTTGCTAAAACGCCGTATGTTCTTACATAAGCCTCGGCTTTAGGAACAAAAGTTTTCATATTGTTGATACGTGTTTCATCACTTGGATGAGTACTTAGTAACGCTGGCGGTTTGTTATTCCCAGTCATACTTTTCATTCGTTGCCAAAATGGTGTTGCTTCTTTAGGATTATATCCAGCCAATGCCATAAATATCAATCCCATTTCATCAGCTTCTGTTTCTTGCTTTCTTGAATGTGGCAATGCCACTCCTATTGCCGAACCTAAGCCATAAGCTTGATTAAAAAGATTTTGTGTTTGCTGAGGTTGATTACTCATAGCCACTTGCAAACCTACACCACCTAATTGCAATGCTAATTGTTCACTCATTCGTTCATTGCCATGACGTGCAATGGCATGCGCAATTTCATGTCCTAGTACAACTGCTAAGGCATTTTCATTTTGTGTAACAGGCAATAAACCGCTATACACTACTACCTTTCCACCTGGCATACACCAAGCATTCATTTCTTTATTATCAACTAAATTGAATTCCCATTTATAACCTGCAATACGTTGTGTATTTTTTTTCTTAGCCAAATATTTTGTAACAGCAGTTGCAATACGTTGCCCAACGCGTTGCACCATTTGAGCATCATTAGTTCCACTTACTACTTTATTTTGTTTTAAAAAATCAGAATAGCTTGTCAATGCTAAACTCATCATCTGACTTTCAGGTAACAAATTGATTTGCTTTCGGTTAGTGATAGGCACACGAGTACAAGCATCAAATATTTGTGTTGCTAACAAACAAACTAAAAGAATTGTAATTTTTTTATTCATTTTTATTTGGTTTGATAATCCTTCTCTGTTGCAGAAATTTTAGTGATAAATTTTCCTGATTTATCATTGTAAACCCAAGTCATTATAGTTTTATTATCTCTAAAAATTTTCAAATCAGGATTGGTTTTAGCATTATTCAATAAAGTTGGTTCCATTAATGCGTTGAATGTGTCAACATTAAGGGCTGCAATATCATAATTCACTAATGTGTAACTATATCTAATTTCATTTGGCAATGCTATTACGTTATCTAATCTAGTTTCAGCATCAACTGTTTGAGGACATTTTTTATTCATATCCTCAGCTGTTTGATTTAATATCTTCTGAAAATCTTCTTTATTATTCAACAAATTGCATGAAGCAAAAATGTTGATTGATA
>JBDKJJ010000205.1:0-3270 GCA_039796635.1 Bacteroidota bacterium | reverse complement strand
TAAAGCATCTTCACCTGTTTCATATTGGTAAAGTTTCATTTCAAATCGGTCATCTAAATAATCTTTTATCATTTGCAATTGCATAGGGTCATCATCCACTAAAAAAATTATTCGTTCTTGTTTTGCCATGTTTTAAGATTTGAGAAATTAGAATTAAGTATTTAGACAAAAATAAAAATGAAATTTGTCTTACCGATTTTTTTATAAACTTTTTATTGTTTCTGACAATTCAATTGCTGATTGTGAAAGTATATCGCAAACTTCATTAACCAAATTAGGTAACTGAGCAAGATTTTGTTGTTCGCTACAAGCATGTTCAATACTCACTATACTGGCTTCTACTGTAGTTATTCCCATATATCTTGCTTGCGATTTCATAGTATGTGCTGCTACTTTTAAACTTTCAAAATCATTATTAGTTAATGCTTGATTCATAACGTCCATTTTTTGTTTAGCAGTATCCAAATACATTTCAATGTATTTTTTCATTTTGGCTGAATCGCCTTTAGTAAATGTTTTTAAAAAATCTAAATTTGTTACCATTGAGTATTATTTTTTATCACGCCAAGATGCCTAGGCGTAAAGTGTTTTGATTGCTGATAAGTTTGTTGCTAAAATTATTTGTAATGAAATTATTTTTTGTTTTTGCCTTTTCAAATAACAAATAGTCTGCAACTAACAACTTTAGTTTTTTACATGTTTGTAAATTTTTCTAATTAAATCTTCTTCTTCAAATGGCTTACTGATGTAATCATTCATTCCAATAGCGAAACATTTATCTGTATCTGTTTTAAGCGCATCAGCAGTCATTGCCATGATTTTTATTGAATTACCAGTTGCCCTAATTGCTTCAGTAGCTTGATAACCATTCATTTCAGGCATTTGTAAATCCATTAATACAATATCATATTTTTTAGCGGCTACTTTTTCGGTAGCAATTTTACCATTTTCTGCCACGTCAATATTCACATTTGGAATTAATGATTGTAAAGAATCAATTGCTACTATTTGATTGAATCCATCATCTTCGGTTAATAAAATATTGATTCCATCTAATTTTTTAGCTAGCTCAATAAAATCGTTCAATAAATTTTCAGATTCTGAAACAGCATTTGAATCAATTTGCTTACAAGGAATTGTGAACCAAAAAGTAGTTCCTTCGCCCAATGTGCTTTTCACTCCAATGTTTCCACCCATCATTTCACTTAATTGCTTTGAAATAGTTAATCCTAAACCTGTTCCACCAAACTTTCTGCTTGTATCACTTCCAGCTTGCGAAAAACTTTCAAACACTTTATCCAATTTATCTTCAGCAATTCCAATTCCTGTATCCATCACATCAAATTGAATGAAGATATGCTCATGTGAAGAGTTTTCATTTGTTGAATTGAACGTGTAAACTTTTAAAGTTACATTTCCCTTTTCAGTAAATTTTATGGCATTACCTATTAAATTGATAAGCACTTGAGTTAATCGAGTTGGGTCACCAATAATTGAATCAGGCACATTACTATCAACTACAAATAATAATGGCAAGTTCTTTTCTTCAGCTTTAAACTGAAGTGTATTCTGAACGCCATCTAACACTTGATGCAATGAAAAAGGTATTTGTTCAATTTCCATTTTTCCTGCTTCAATTTTTGATACATCCAAAATGTCATTAACAATGACTAATAAATTATTGGAAGCCTGTTGAATGGCATTCAAATATTTCAAATTGTCATTATCTTGATCTCTTTTTAACATTAATCTTGTCATACCTACAATGGCGTTCATAGGTGTTCTAATTTCATGACTCATATTAGCCAAAAATTGATCTTTGAATTTGGCTGACTGAATTGCTAATTCATTGCTTACTGCTTCTTGTTGCAATTCAGTATTTCTTATTCTTAAATCTAAACTATCTAATGCTAAATCAATAGTCATTTTCAACTCTTGTTCCTGCCAAGGTTTGGTAATGTACCGATAAATTCTACCAGTATTAATAGCTCTGATAATATCTTCTACATCACTAAATCCCGTTAAAATCATTCTTATAGTTTCAGGATAAAGTCCTATGGCTTTTTCTAAAAATTCAACGCCAGTCATTTCAGGCATTCGTTGGTCAGTGATGATTAAATGAATTGGATTATTATTTAATACTTCAATCCCTTCTTTAGCACCTAAAGCAGTAAAAACATTATAATGCCTTCGAAATGCGGCTTTGAACGAATTCAAATTGTGTTGTTCGTCATCCACATAAAGGATGTTGTAATTTTTTGTATCGAGCATTTTCAGTGGTTTTTTTAAGTGATTTGTAAAGATAGAATAAACTCTGTTTTTTTTGAATTTAACGATTGTTTGAATTTATTGTTATGAAAGTAGAAGTTTATGAAAGCAATTCTTAACCTTGTAATGTTGAAGCAAAAACTTGTGCATTTTAATATTTAAGTTGAATAAATCAAGCTTTCAATAAAATTATTTAATGGGCAAATTAATTACAAATTCGGTTCCTATTCCTGGCTCACTATTTACATTAATTTTTCCATCATGTTTTTCAATTATTCCATAAACAATACTTAATCCTAATCCTGTACCGCTGCCTACATCTTTGGTGGTAAAAAATGGGTCAAAGATTTTTTGTTTCACCTCATCACTCATACCTTTCCCATTATCTTTAATTTTGATTTTTAAAGTATTACTTTCAATTAATGTATTTATTTCAATTTTTCCATTTGTATTTTCTATTGCATCTGCCGCATTTGAAATAATATTCATAAATACTTGATTCAATTGCCCTGGATAACAATTTATTGCTGGTATTTTTCCGTATTCTTTTACTACTTCAACATTTTTATCTTTCAATTTTGTTTGTAATATCATTAAAGTTGAATCTAAACTTTCATTCATATCTGCTTTTTTCAATTCAGCTTCATCAGTTCGGCTGAAGTTTCGTAAACCCTTCACAATTTCAGCAGTACGTGATGCACCTTCTGAAATTCCTTTCATTAAATCATCAATTTCAGTAATTGTATAATCAATATCTAATTGCTTGGCTAATGATGGGGCTTCCGTTGGTTTTTCTTGATATGTTTTCAATAATAATTTTACATCATCAATATCACGTTTTAAAGAACCAATACTCGAACTCACAAAGTTGATTGGATTGTTAATTTCATGCGCTACCCCAGCTGTCAGCTGACCTAATGAAGCCATTTTTTCAGATTGAACTAATTGTTGTTGAGTAGTTTGAAGTTTAACCAATGTTTCATTCAATTCTTTGTATGCTTT
>JBDKJJ010000204.1:0-8312 GCA_039796635.1 Bacteroidota bacterium | reverse complement strand
CAATACATGCAACAAAAGAGATAGTGCATTTTTGTTTGTTAGAACAGATACCAACAGAGTTCATGCTACAGCACAAGCTGTTCCTACATTTGGCTGCAAACCATTAAATGTTCAGTTTTTAGCATTTAATAATAATGCGACTTCGTTGGTATGGAATTTTGGTGATAAAAATAATTCTACATCAAATTTAGTGAATCCCAATTTTATTTACACTGATACAGGATTTTTTAAAATAACTTTAATAGCTACTGATACTAATACTTGTAATCGTGTTGATACTTCATCAATTGTTGTTCATTCAATTTTTGATTATCCAATTTCACGTTTCAAGGTTTCTGATTCATTAGCTTGTTCCAAATTAAATGTTTCACTGACTAATTTAAGTCAAAATGCTGTGCGTTATTTATGGACATTTGGTGATAATAGCACTTCTACCCTATTTCAACCGCCACCACATTATTTCGATACTACTTTCTTTAATTCTAATTTGAGTTTGTTCAGAATTCAGTTGGTTGCTTACGATTCAACAAAATGTATTTATAGCGATACTGATTATCATGATATAAAAATTTTTAAAATGCCAAATGCAGATTTCAAAATCAACCCTAGCGTTTTATTAAAACCAGATTCTTTATTTTCATTTTTCAACAAGAGTTATAATGCAGATAATTACCAATGGATTATTGATGACAATATTGTAAGCAATGCTACTGATTTTTATCAATCATGGTATTCATTAGGCAGTCACAAAGTTTGCTTGATATCTAATTCAGAATTAGGTTGTTCGGATACTATTTGTAAATCTGTTGAAATAGATGTAGATATTTCAATTGGTGTTCCGAATGCATTTAGTCCTGATGGTGATGGACAAAATGACTACTTCAAAGTTTACGGATATGGTATTGATAAATTAGATTTTAGAGTATTTAATCGTTGGGGGCAATTAGTATTTCAAACCGATGATAGACATATTGGTTGGGATGGAACATTCAACGGCAAACAACAAGAAATGGAAGTGTATGCCTGGACAGTAAATGTTACATTTTTAACTGGCGAAAAACGTAAACTAAAAGGTAATGTAACTTTGGTTAGATAATTGAAACAAATATTATCCATATTATTTTATACATTAATTTTTGTGCAATTATCAGTTGCACAAGACCTTCATTTTTCACAATTTTTCACCTCCCCTATTTCACTGAATCCAGCTAAAACAGGCTTATTTAATGGTGATTGGCGTATTGGTGCTAACTATAAAAATCAATGGTATAATATTCCTGTTACTTATAATACTGCTTCAGTATTTGCTGATGCTTCATTAGGTGAAAAGCGAAATAGTTTTTTAAAGAAAGCAGGTGCAGGAATTTATTTAGCTCAAGATGTGGCAGGTGATGGTAATTTATCAACCACCAAAATTCAATTTAGTGGTGCATATCATCAAGTATTAGATTATAATGAAATGTATTATCTATCAGGTGGTATATCAATGGGATGGGTTCAAAAAAAACTCGACTTTAATAAATTATATTGGGGCAATCAATGGGATGAAACTCATTTTGATAAAACAATTAATCCTAATCAACCTATTAAAAAATCAGTGTTAAGCTATCCTGAAGTAAATGCTGGTATTGAGTTTTCAGCAATTTTGAATAAAGATAAATTTTTACATGCAGGATTTTCAATGTACCATATCAATAAACCAACTGAAACTTTTTATGCAAATGACAACAAACTAGGGATGAAACCTGTGTTGAATTTAGGTGGTAGTTTTAGGATAGATTACACTTATGAAATATTTACAGAATTATATTTTACATATCAAAAAAAAGCAACCGAAACAGTGTTGAGTTGCATAGGTGGTTATAACCTTCGTCATTCAAGTTTGTATAGCGAATATGTTTATTTTGGATTAATGTATAGATACCGAGATGCATTTATTCCAGTTGTTGGCTATGCTAAAAATTATCATAAAGTTTATTTGAATTATGATGTGAATTTATCAAAACTAACTAACGCAACAATTGCCCAAGGCGGAATTGAGTTATCTTACCAATATACAATCAATCCTTCAAAAAAAAGATTTACGTCACATATTCCTTGCAGTGTTTTTTAAGTATAATCAAGAAGATTTTAAGTATAATTACTTAGTTCAACCCTTGCAGAATAATGTATATTTGTTAAAATAAATTTTTAATATTATGCAATCAGCACTTTATTCATTCAGGAATAATCAATTTATTCAAGATACAAAAAGCGACACCATCAATCAAGAAAATGTACAATTAGTATTGGGTTTTGGAGCAAAAAAAATATTAAGCGATAGCAATATTTTTAATGAATTAAAATCAAAATTTACAAACGCTCATATTGTTTTATCATCAACAGCTGGTGAAATTTATGATAATGAAGTAATGGACGATAGTGTAAGTATTACGGCTATTCATTTTGAAAAAACAACCATTAAAACATCTGTAATAAATATTTCAGATTTTGAAAATAGTACTGAAGCTGGTAAAAATTTAATGTTGAGCTTGAGTACTGAACAATTGCAATATGTGTTAGTTCTTTCAGATGGAGGATTAGTAAATGGAAGTCAATTAGTTGAAGGAATAAATTCTGTAATAAATCATAAAGTACCCGTTACAGGTGGCTTAGCAGGCGATGGAAAAGATTTTAATTCAACATTAGTAGGCTGCGATGAAAAACCATCGGTTGGTAAAATTGTAGCGATAGGATTTTATGGTTCATCATTAAAAGTAGCTCATGGCACTTTAGGCGGCTGGGAAATGTTTGGATTAGAAAAAACAATTACAAAATCAACCAATAATGTTTTATCGGAAATTGATGATGCAAATGCATTGGATTTGTATAAAAATTATTTAGGTAAGTATGCTGATGAATTACCAGGCTCAGCATTATTATTTCCTTTGGCTGTAAAACTTCCTGATACTGAAAATGCAGTAGTAAGAACCATACTTTCAATTGACAACACTGCTAAAACTATGACTTTTGCAGGTGATGTGCCAATTGGTTCAAAAGTACGATTCATGAAAGCAAACTTTGATAAATTAGTGGAAGCCGCTAATACAGCTGCAAATCAAACATTAACAAATTTTTCATCACAACCCAAAGTTGCAATTCTAATTAGTTGTGTGGGACGTAAACTTATTTTAGATAAACGAATTGATGAAGAAGTTGAAGCTGTAAGAGAAGTACTTGGTGATAAAACTTTAATAACTGGGTTTTATTCCTACGGCGAAATTTCACCTTTTAATGAAAACGCTAATTGCACACTTCATAATCAAACCATGACTATCACAACTTTTGACGAGTTATAATTTTTTTGAAAAGCCTCATTAAACCACATGGATTTCAATAAGCTACTAAAAAAGCAAATTAAAAAATATTTAAAAGATGAACATCAAAATGATGATTCATTAAATAATTTTTTAAACGCTATTAATGATTCATATAATTCATATGAACGTGATAAAGAACTTGCCAATCATTCATTTGCAGTTAGTGAACAAGAATATATTGCATTAAATCAAAAACTTAAATCAGAAAATTTACAGAAAGGACAATCTATTGAAACTTTAAAACTTACTATTCAACAAGTAGAAGGCAATGAAAATGTTTTTTCAAATACATCAAAAGAATCTTTACCTGAAATTATTGATTATTTAAAAACTCAAATAGAAAAAAATAAAGTTTCAGAATTAATAATTAAAGAATCTGAAAATAGAATGCGTCATGCATTAGAAACCATAGGTGATAATGTTTGGGAATTCGATAGCAGGTCAGGAAAAATATTTTTTTCGCAATGTGAAAACTTGCTTTTAGGATATGAATCGGATGATTATAAAAATGATACAAAGCTATGGTGGAAATGTGTTTACAAAGAAGATAGACCTAAAATTAAAACCAGAAATGAATTATATCGAAGTGGAATTGAAAATATTCATAGCCTCGAATATAGATTAGTTCATCGTGATGGTACAATAAAATGGGTGATGGATAGAGGCGGTGTGATTGAATATGATGAAAATAAAAAACCCTTACGAATCATTGGTACGCTAACAGATATTACACATTTAAAACAAGTTGAAAACGAGTTGAGTAATTCAGCGAACAGGCTATCCTATTTGATTTCAAATATGCAAGAAGGAATATTAGTTGGTGATACAAATGGTAATGTAGTTCTTTCTAACATTGAGTTTTGTAAACTATTCGGAATTGATGCATCGCCTGAAGCATTGGTTGGATATAGTTGCACAAAAGGAGCTCAACAAGGCAAACATCTTTTTGCTGAGCCTGACAAATTTGTAGAACGTATGTTTGAATTGGTGGCTAAGAGAGAAATTTTTTTAGCTGAAGAATTAACACTTGCAGATGGTAAAATTTATCTAAGAGATTATATACCAATATTCATCAATGATGAATATAATGGGCACCTTTGGAAATACACGGATATTACAGAACAAAAAAGAGCCGATACAGTATTACGATTAAGTGAAGAAAAATATCGTAACATGATTGCTAACATGAATCTAGGATTAATTGAAGTTGATTTGAATGAAACAATTCAATTTGCAAATCAAAGTTTTTGTGAAATGAGTGGCTATCAAATTGATGAACTAATTGGTAATAATTCAAACATTTTGATTCATGAAGATTCGATAGATACTCTAAAAAACAAAATTGAAAAACGACATTTAGGAGATTCTGATGCTTATGAAATGAAAATGAAAAATAAGCATGGAGACATTAAGTGGTGGTTACTAAGTGGTGCTCCAAAATATAATGACAAAGGTGAAATGATAGGTTCAATAGGTATTCATCTTGATATTACTGAACAGAAGTTAATGGAAGAAGATTTAATAGTAGCAAGAGAGTTAGCTGAACAATCAGCCAAAGCCAAAGAAGTTTTTTTGGCCAATATGAGCCATGAAATTCGAACACCAATGAATGCGATTATGGGCATGAGCAAACAGCTGCAAAAAACGTCATTAAATGACAAACAGAAATCTTTGCTAAACATCATTAATTCAGCATCTGAAAATTTATTGGTAGTAATAAATGATGTATTGGACATTTCAAAAATTGAAGCTGGTAAGCTTACTATCGAAACCATTGGATTCAACTTGAAAGATGTAGTTCAACGAGCTATTAGTGTTATGTCGCATAAATTTGAAGAAAAAGGATTAAGCATACTATTTACTTATGACGAAAAAATAGAAAAAGTATTGAAAGGTGATCCTTATAGAATGAACCAAGTATTGTTAAATTTATTAAGTAATGCAGTAAAATTTACAGAAAAAGGGGGTGTTAAAATTAATTGCAGTTTAGAAGTACAAGTAAAAAACAAAGCTCAAAATATTTGCATCAAAGTAATAGATTCAGGAATTGGAATGGACAAACAATTTTTAAACAACCTTTTCCAAAAATTCATTCAAGAAGATAAATCAGTAGCAAGAAAATATGGAGGCTCAGGATTAGGAATGACAATTTGTAAGCAATTAATTGAATTAATGAATGGTTCAATAGAAGTAGAAAGTATAAAAAATGAAGGAACTACAATTACATTAAATTTGCCATTTGATATTGGATTTGAAAAAGATTTATTAATCGATAATTATGTTGAAACTAACCATGATATTCTCAACGGAAAATCAATTTTATTAGTAGAAGATAATGAAATGAATAGATTAGTAGCCTGCGAAGCTTTAAGTCACTATCAAGTAAATATAACAGAAGCCGAAAATGGATTAGAAGCAATTGAATGGCTTAATAAACGGCCATTTGATTTAATATTAATGGATATTCAAATGCCTGAATTAGATGGATTAGAAGCTACCCAAATCATCAGGAAAGAGTTAGCATGTAACACCCCAATTATTGCATTAACTGCAAATGCAATAAAAGGAGAAAGCGATAAATGTATTGAAATGGGCATGAATGATTTCATTTCAAAACCATTTGAAGAGGAAGATTTAGTAAGAATAATGTCAAAATGGTTGAATGTAAATTTAATTATACCTCAACCAAATTTTAGTTCAAATCATGCTTTATATAATCTTAACACTCTGCAAAAAATAAGCAAGGGCAATGAAAACTTCATTAATAAATTCATTCACCTATTTATCACCCAAACACCAAATAATATTAATATTATTAGAGAATCTTATCAAACGCAAAATTTTGAATTATTAAAATCAGTTATTCATAAAATAAAACCAATAATTGAGAATTTAGAAATCTCAGATTTGCATGACGACATTAAACAAATTGATTTGTTTGTGAAAAATAATGATGATAACAGTGATTTACCATTATTAATTGAAAAGGTATGCTTTACATTATCTGAAGTAGTTGACCAACTTAAGAATTACCAGCACTAAATAATATTTTATTTAATAGCTTTGCGTAAATATTTTTTATGCAAATAATTTCATACTTATGGTGGTTACCCATATTAGCAATTCTTTTTTCAGGATTTGTAACCATTCAACAAGGCACCATTGGTGTAGTTACAATGTTTGGTAAATTTAAAAGAATAATGTCACCCGGCTTAAATTTCAAAATACCATTTTTGGAAGTTATTTATAAAAGAGTTAGTATTCAAAATCGTTCGGTTGAGTTAGAATTTCAAGCTGTAACAATTGATCAAGCAAATGTTTATTTTAAATCAATGCTTTTATATTCAGTACTTAATACTGATGAAGAAACCATTAAAAATGTAGCATTTAAATTTATTAGCGATAGAGATTTGATGCAAGCATTAGTAAGAACTGTTGAAGGAAGTATTCGTTCATTTGTTGCTACTAAAAAACAAGCCGAAATTTTAGCTCAACGCCGCGAAATAGTTGAATTTGTTAAAGAACAAATTGATTTAACTTTAGAAGGTTGGGGTTATCATTTGCAAGATTTACAAATCAATGACATCACTTTTGATGAAGCCATTATGACCAGTATGAGTAAAGTTGTAGCAAGCAATAATTTAAAAGCAGCGGCTGAAAATGAAGGTCAGGCATTATTAATCACAAAAACCAAAGCTGCTGAAGCTGAAGGAAATGCGATTAAAATTGCAGCTGAAGCTGAAAGACAAGCGGCTCAACTTCGTGGGCAAGGTGTTGCTCTTTTTCGTGAAGAAGTGGCAAAAGGTATGAGTCAAGCAGCTGAAGAAATGAAGCAAGCTAATCTTGATACTAATGTAATTTTGTTTAGTATGTGGACAGAAGCTGTGAAAAATTTTGCCGAAGTAGGCAAAGGGAATATTATTTTTTTAGATGGTAGCCCTGATGGAATGCAAAAAACGATGATGCAAATTATGGGATTAAATAAAGTAGATAATTTAGAAAAGAAAAAATAAATAGATGGTGGCTGATTATACCACAAATCTTTTGTTGATTTTAACTAAATAAAGCTACTGAAATAAAAATAGCATATACGCTTAGCATCCAAGCAGAATAAAGACTTAAGAAGAATTTTTGTTTCATGATAATGTTGTTTTGTTGTTATTAATAATTCAAAGCTAACTCAAATATTATCTGTTTTTCATCATCAAATATAAGTAATTTACTAAGCAGAATTACTGATTTTTAAAAATTAAAATGACAACTGAAATTATTATTACAACACCTGATAGCGAAATTGTAAGTGCAAGAATATTCAACGCCCCACAGCAAATTGTTTTCAATGCTTGGGCAAATCCTAATCACTTAAAACAATGGTGGGGACCAGCTGGTTTTACAAACACCTTTAATGAGTTTGATTTTAAAGTTGGTGGAAAATGGAGTTTTGTAATGCATGGGCCTGATAAAGGAAATTATGCAAATGAATGCGAATTTATAAAAATAGAAGAACCAAATCTTATAGCTTGGAAACGATTTTCGCAGCCACATTTTCAGGTACTTGCTACATTTGAAAAGTTGGAAGCTAACAAAACAAAACTTGTTTTTAAGATGCTATTTAATACCGTTGCTGAATGTCAAAAGTTAAAGCCATTTGTGGTTGATAAAAATGAAGAAAATTTTGATAGGCTCGAAATTGAATTATTGAAGATGTTGTAAACTATGTGTTAGTTGAATTCTACTATTAATAGATTAAAATAAAAATCAAACAAATCGTAAAATTTAAAGTAATGAATTTTAAAAACTAACAAAGTTGTAACTAACAACATTGTTAGTTTTTAGAATTTATGTGATAAACCTTCTTAAAATATAATTCAAAAGCTGGGTCAGCAAATTCAATTTGCTTCCCTAATTTATTGATAATTTCTTTATCTTCTAAAGCTCTTAATACCCGTGGGA
>JBDKJJ010000203.1:0-5664 GCA_039796635.1 Bacteroidota bacterium | reverse complement strand
ATAAGATATGGATTTGAATCGCAAATGAACGATGTAAAATCCTCAGCACATAGCAAAAATATTTTAACTAATACTGAAACACCAATTGATACAAGATACGCTGATGGCGGTTCAAAAATGAATTACAATGCATTATATATCACTCATACTTCAAAATTAAATAGCCATTTTGTGTTAAATGATGGCTTGAGATTTAACACCACAAAATTGGATGCTAAATTTAAAGATACTTCTATTCTTCACTTTCCGTTTACAAGTGCATCGCAATCAAACAAAGCTTTAACTGGCAATTTAGGAATTGTTTATTTACCAACCGAAAATTGGAAAATATCTGTAATGGCTTCAACTGGTTTCAGAGCGCCAAATGTTGATGATTTAAGCAAAGTTAATGAATCAGTTAAAGGAGCTGTAATTGTTCCTAACACAAGTTTAAAACCTGAATACACTTATAATTTGGATTTGGGCATTACTAAAATTATCAACTCGAATATAAAATTAGAAGCAGTTGCTTTTTATACTATCATGCAAAATTTAATAACTACTGATAAATCAACATTTAATGGACAATCGCAGATTTTATATAATGGTGTAATGTCAGATGTATATTCAAATGTAAATGCGCAGGAAGCTTATTTATATGGATTTAATGCTGGTTTTGAAGCAAAAATGAATAGCTTGTTTAGTATTCATTCAACCTTAAGCTATACTTATGGCAGAATAAAAACCGATTCAACGCCTACCCCATTAGACCATGTAGCACCATTATCTGGCAAAACTAGTTTTGATTTTAAATGTTGCAAAAACAAAATGAATTCCTCTTTTTATTTAATTTATAATGGATGGAAGCATATAAAAGATTACCGTTTAAATGCAGAAGACAATGAAAGCTACGCTACACCATTCGGAATGCCTTCATGGGTTACATTTAATATAAAAACTTCATATCAAGTGCAAAAAAACTTGATGTTACAAGTTGGGTTAGAAAACATTCTTGATACCCATTACAGAGTATTTGCATCTGGAATTAGTGGTGCAGGTAGAAATTTTGTAGTAGCCTTAAGAGCAAACTTATAAATTCAACAAAATCTAAAAACCTCGATAAAATCTATCGAGGTTTTTTTCAAAATAAACATATCAAATACTTCAAAAAACTTTAATTTACTTTGCCAAATGATTAAATGCAATTTCAATTCAGGGCCAGCAATGCTACCAACTGAGGTACTTCAACAAGTTGCTGAAGCTGTGTTGCATTACAAAAACGGAGAAAGTATTTTAGAAATTTCACACCGAAGCAATACCTATCATGAAATAATAGATGAAGCAAAATCACTATTAAAAGAGCTTTGCAATTTGAATGATGATTTTGAAATTTTGTATTTGCCTGGTGGTGCAAGCAATTTATTTGCAATGATTCCAATGAATTTTTTATCTGATAAAAAATATGCATCATTTATTGATACTGGATATTGGAGTAAAAAAATAATTGCAGAAACTAATTTGGTAAGTAATGCTAAAATAATTGCATCAGGTGAGCTAAATAATTACAATAAAATTCCTGAAAATTTTGAAGTAGATAACAACGCTGAATTTTTGCATATCACTCATAATAATACTATTGAAGGAACTCAATTTGATACCATTCCAAAAGCAGAAATTCCATTATTTGCTGATATGAGTAGTAGCTTATTAAGTAAAGAAATTAATTACAATCAATTCGATTTTATTTATGCATCAACTCATAAAAACGCTGGTACAGCAGGCTGTACAATTGTTTTTATCAAAAAACATTTGCTTGATAAAATAAATATTGACTGCCCATCGGTATTTAATTTCAGAAAAAATATTGAGGCTAATTCCATCTATAGTACGCCTTCAGTTTATGCAGTTTATGTAAGTTTGTTGATGTTAAAATGGATGAAGAAAGAAACTCTTTCAAAAATATTTTTACAGAATAAATTAAAAGCTGAACTAATTTATAAAACAATTGATGAAAGTAAAATATTCAATAATAGTGTTGCGAAAAACAATAGAAGCCCAATGAATATTGTATTCAATTGTGATTCAAAACATGAAACTTCATTTTTAGAATTTGCAGCCCAACAAAACATCATTAATATTTCAGGACATAGAAGTGTAGGCGCTTTCAGAGCTTCAATGTATAATACTATGAGTTTAAATTGTGTTGAACATTTTGCAAATACAATGAAAAATTTTGAGCTTACTTTTTAAAATTTTTCAAAACTGATTCAGCTTTATTCAAGTCATTAGTTTTAATATCTAAATGTGTCACTAATCGAATTGTTTGCGGACCTGATGAAACAGTTTTAATATTATTTTCAGCTAAATAATTTAATAACACTTGTGTATCAACATCACTCTTCAATTTGAATATAACAATATTAGTTTTTACAGGAATTATTTCATCTACATAATTTACTGAAAATAAAATTGATTCTAAATGCTTTGCTTTTATATGGTCATCTTTTAATCTTTCAATATTATTTTTCAATGCATATCTTCCTGCTGCTGCTAAAAAACCAGCCTGCCGCATTCCGCCACCCATCACCTTTCTGAGTCTTCTTGATTTATAAATAAAATCTTTATCGCCAATTAATAATGAGCCAATTGGGCACCCTAAACCTTTGCTCAAACAAATTGAAATGGTATGAAAAGTTTCACCAATTTGTTGCGTTGTAATTCCAGATTCAATTAATGCATTAAATAATCGAGCGCCATCTAAATGAAGTTGCAATTTTTTTTCATCACAAACTTTTCGAATAGATTTCATTTGTTCCAAACTCCAAAAAGAGCCACCGCCTTTGTTAACGGTATTTTCTATACAAACTAAACTTGTTTTTGGAAAATGAGGATCATCAGCATTAATATTTTGCAACACATCATCGGGTGTAAAAATTCCTCTTTCACCAAAAACATAACGAACCTGAACCCCTGAATTAAAAGCTATTCCGCCACCTTCGTAATTATAAATATGCGCCAACCTATCGCAAATTAATTCTTCGCCTGGTTGCGTATGTGCCTTAATAGCAATTTGATTAGTTTGAGTTCCGCTACTACAAAATAAGGCAGCTTCTTTTCCAAACATTTTTGCAGCCTCTTGTTCTAATGCATTTACATTTGGGTCATCACCAAACACATCATCACCCACTTCAGCAGTGAACATTTGTTGAAGCATTTCTTTTGATGGTCTGGTAACTGTATCGCTTCTAAAATCAATCATAAAATTATTTTTTGCTTAATTCGGCTAATAATTTATCAGCTGTGATGGAAACTACACCTGGTGATTCACAAACCAAACCACCAGCTAAATTGCTAATTTCAACTGTTTCGTTCAAGGTTAATTGTGATGATAATCCTAATGCTAAAACTGAGATTACAGTATCGCCTGCGCCTGAAACATCAGCAATATTGCGTAAGTGAGCAGGAACAATTCCAATATTTTTTTGGTGATGAAAAAAAACACCTTTATCAGCTAAAGTAATTACTGAAATTTGATTAGAAATTTTTCTTTGCAATTGTTTTGAAGCTTCAGTCAAATCTTCTTTGATAGGTTGAATTGCAATTGCATGCAAACTTTCTTTTATTTCTTTTAAATTTGGTTTGAATAAAGTGCAATTACGGTATTCAAAAAAATTATTTTTTTTGGGGTCAACCAAAGTAGGTATTTCATTTTCATTACAATAATCAATAATTTGATGAATAACATTTTTGGTCAGAACGCCCTTATTGTAATCCTCTAAAATTACAGCATCGTATTTTTCAGTTTTTGCAGCTTTTTTAAACGATTCAATTATCCTTTTTTCCTCTTGTTCAGTAATATCAACTGTAGTTTCATAATCAAATCGAAGTAACTGATGATTATTACCAATTATTCTTGCTTTTAAAGTAGTAATACGTGAAGTTGATGTTATTAATCCATCTGTTTTTATTTTATTTTTTTTGCAAACAGAAACCAATTTTTTTCCATGAATATCATTACCAATCACACTGAACAAGCTGCATTTTGCTTTTAACGAAGTAATGTTTAAAGCCACATTAGCAGCACCACCTGCCCTATCATCAAATGAATTTACATTCACTACAGGCACCGGAGCTTCCGGTGAAATTCTATCTACTTTTCCGTTGATATAATGATCAATCATCACATCACCAACCACAGCAATATGCTTAGTTTTAAATTGATGAATAGCGTTAATTAGTGTAGTGTTCATACCTTAAAAATTAATTCAGTTTTGCTAATGCATCTTTAATTCGTTGAATGGCATTTATCAAAATATCTTCAGAAGTGGCGTATGAAAAACGAACACAATTATCATCACCAAAGGCTTTACCAGTAACAATACTAACTTTTGCTTCATATATTAAATACATACACAAATCATCAGCATCTTTAATTATGTTTCCATTAAATGATTTTCCGAAGTAAGCACTTACATCAGGAAAAACATAAAATGCTCCTGGAGGTGTATTCGTTTTTAATAATGGAATTTCTTTTAATAAACCTAATACTAAATCTCTGCGTTTTTTAAATGCTTTTACCATTTCATAAGTAGGTGCTAAACTTCCGTTCAAAGCAGCCATAGCAGCACGTTGAGCAATTGAATTAGTGCCACTTGTAAATTGACTTTGCATTTTATCACAAGCTTTAGCAATTTCTAATGAAGCACCAATGTAACCAATTCTCCAACCCGTCATACTGAAGCCTTTTGAAACGCCATTAACGGTGATTACACGTTGCTTGATATTTTCAAACTGAGCAATACTTTCATGCTTTCCTGCAAAATTAATATGCTCATAAATTTCATCGCTAATAATATGTACTTGCGGATATTTTTCTAACACATCAGCAAAAGCTTTTAATTCATCTTTACTGTAAAAACTTCCTGTAGGATTACATGGCGATGAAAACATTAACAACTTTGTATTTGGTGTAATTGCTGCTTCTAATTGTGCGGCGGTAATTTTAAAATCAGTAGTAATTGTACTTGGAACAAAAATAACATTGCCTTGTGCCAACCTAACCATCTCTGAATAACTAACCCAATAAGGCGTTGGAATAATTACATCATCCCCTGGATTTACTAAGCTCAAAACAACATTAATAATGGCATGTTTAGCCCCAGTACTTACTACAATTTGCTCAGGAGAATAATCTAAATTATTATCACGTTTGAACTTAGCACTGATTGCCTGACGTAAATCTAAATAACCAGCCACTGGTGTATATTTGGTATAACCTTCATCCATCGCTTGCTTGGCAGCTTCAATAATAAATTGTGGGGTTGGGAAATCTGGTTCGCCTAAACTCAAATCAATAATATCTTCTCCTTTTGCTTTTAATTCTCTACTCAACTTAGCCATTTGTATAGTTTGCGATTCGCTAAGTCGGTTTATGCGGTCTGCTAAAAAATTCATTAAGTGTTATGTTTTCTTAAAAAAATAAAGGTTCGAAAATAAGCAAAACTTTTTTTGCAAAAGTCATTAATGTATTCCTATATTTGCAGCCCGAAAAAAAGAATGTATTATTAATTAGATACTTTTATAATTTGGTGGGGTAGCTCAGTTGGTTAGAGCATCGGATTCATAACCCGAAGGTCGGCAGTTCAAATCTGCTCCCCACTACAAAAAGAGAAAATCAAAAATGAT
>JBDKJJ010000202.1:0-10407 GCA_039796635.1 Bacteroidota bacterium | reverse complement strand
GCACTTAATAAGCCTGCTTTTAGCACATTTTTGTTTTTTATTTTTTGTAAATCGTTGTAATTATTCATCATGGTTTCTAATGAATAATTAAACTGATGAGGATAGTTTGCTTTAAAATTTTCATAGCCTTTTTTAAAAGCAATGGTATCGTGCAACATTAAATTTTTAGTAAGTAGTTGTATGGCAAATACTTTTTTCCATTTTGTTGAATCAGCCGAAACATTTATAGATGCTATATTCCAAATGTTTTCTTGTTTTTTGTTTTCATTAAAAAAAGCTGAAATATTTTCAGGCATGTATTCAAATGTTTGATGTAATTGATTTAATTTTCTATAAAATAAATATTGATTTTGGTAAAGTTGAGGCGTTTTGAAATCTTGTAATGAATCCGATAGACTCCATTTTTTATCTCCAAATTTTTGCGTTTGGAATTTTAATTTTTCTGTAACGTAATAATAGGTAAATGTGTTGTTTGGATGCGTTTTTAAATACAAGCCAGCATCATTATACAAATGCTCTTTCAATAAATATTCGCTAAATGAAATGGAAAACTTTTGCATTGCCGAATCTTGTTGTGCAGCAACATTTTGAAGCAACAACAATAAACTGGTTAACAACACAACGATATATTTTATCATAAATTTGAAAAGCAAAGTAAATGAGAAATTTGTTTGTGAAAGGATATCTTGTATTTTTTTCATAATTAATATGCTTCATTAATTTTAAAAACTTCTACTAACTTCGCCTTAATGAATGAAATAAAAAATATAGCAGTAATTGGTAGTGGTTCGTGGGCTACGGCTATTGTAAAAATATTGGGTGAAAAAAAAGTGAATCTTCATTGGTATATCCGCCGTAATGAAGTGGTGGAGCATATCAAAAAATATCACCACAATCCTGATTATATCAGCAGTGCTGAATTGCCGACGGAACAAATTACTTTTTATACTTCGGCTAAAGAAGCAATTGCTATGGCAGATTGGATAATTGTAGCAACGCCCTCAGCATTTTTAAAAAATAGTTTGGAAGGATTAACTGCGGAAGATTTTAGAAACAAAAAAATAATTTCAGCCATCAAAGGAATGATTCCTGATACTGATGAAAACAGAATCATTGCTGAATATTTCAATCAATTTTTTGAAATTGATTTCACTAATTTTATTGTAATAAGTGGCCCATGTCATGCTGAAGAAGTAGCGTTAGAAAAATTATCGTATTTAACTTTTAGTTGCCCTGATACCTCAAAAGCTTCATCAATAGCCGATTTGTTTGCTTGCCGTTTTATCAAAACAAATTTTACAGAAGATATTTACGGAACCGAATTAGCAGCTGTAATGAAAAATATTATTGCCCTAGCAAGTGGCATTTGTCATGGATTGGGCTATGGTGATAACTTTCAAGCAGTATTAGTTTCCAATGCTATTCAAGAAATAAAACGATTTGTAGATGCTGTTCATCCAATTGAACGTGATATAAAAGGCAGCGCATATTTAGGTGATTTATTAGTAACGGCTTATTCGCAATTTAGTCGCAATCGCTCATTTGGGTTAATGATTGGCAAAGGCTATTCAGTAAAGGCGGCACAGTTAGAAATGAACATGATTGCCGAAGGATATTATTCAGTAAAATGTATTTACGAAGCCAATCAAAAATATAATGTTGATTTGCCTATCACCACGGCAGTTTACCGAATTTTGTATGAAAGAAATTCGCCAATGATGGAAATAAAATTGATGACGGAAAAGTTGAAGTAGGTTGTTGAGTTTAAAAATAAAATGTTACAAACCATAATCCTAAAACAAAAAGCTATTCTGCTTGTTAAAAAGTAAATTAAAATTCTTTGTGCCTCTGTGGTTTAAAACTGTATTCATAAAATGGAAATTAAAAACGAACCGATAGTTAATAGAGTAGATGAAAGTGGTTTAATCACTTTTAATTTGGAGGAATATTTTCCGAAAGATGAAATTGCGATTTTCGATTTAAAACCATTTTTATTTCAGGAATTAATACTTCGAGAAAAAGATTATCGCAAACAATTAGGCGAACACGATTGGAGTATTTATAATGATAAATCTGTTTGTGTGGTTTGTTCTGCTGATGCAATTATTCCTGTTTGGGCTTATATGCTAGCTGCCATTTATTTAAAAACAGTAGCTAAAAAAGTTCATTTAGGAAATGAACAGAACTTCATTCAATCGGAAATGAATGCCGCTTTGAGTACAATTGATTTTTCAAAATTTACTGACCAACGAATTGTGGTAAAAGGTTGTGGTGATAAGCCTGTGCCTGAAGGTGTTTATTTACACATTACTACATTGCTATTGCCGTATGTTAAAAGCATTATGTATGGTGAGCCTTGTAGCACAGTGCCATTATATAAAAAGAAATAAAAAATGCCCCAATTAGTGTCTAACTTTTTGGGGCATGTTCACAAATTGGGGGCTTTTTTATTATTTGTGTTCAAGGTCATGTTTCTCTTGATGAATATGTTGTGAGGCTTTTCTTTGTTCCATTTTCAATCTTCTTCTTTCTTGTTTGGTCATCTTTCCGTCGGCTTTAGCCATTTGTTTTTCAGCTTTAATTCTACGTTGTTCGGCTCTTAATCTTTGAGCTTCAACTTTAGTAAGTTCGCCATTTCTAACACCTTGTTTAATACGTTTGTGTTGCTCTACTTGAGTTTGAGTTACTGTTTTTTGTTGCTGAGCAAAAATTTGATTTCCGCTAATGGTAAATGCACTGATGGCAAGAATTGTTATAATGTTTTTCATGATTTATATTTTTTATTTATGAATAGATATAGTAAATACAAAAAGGTTTAATCACTTCACTGCTTCTGCCAAATAAATTATCTGAATAGTTTCAGAAAATTCTGTTTCATTAATACTAACATCAGGAATAGCAGGGGTAGCATTACCAACCATTTTATCCATCATCATTTCTGCTCTTGCAAACATTGGCATTGGCGCAGGCGATACTGCATTGTATGAAATATCTTTGATGCCGATGATTTTCAATTTAGCCGTAGTAGCAATCAATTCAGCTTTTGATTGTGCATCTTTTATAGCTGTTGGAATTAATTCATTTTTGATTTTCTCTTTCAACTCTTTTGAAAAATCAGTTGCATAATTGAACGTAATATCATTGCTTGGTTCGTCAGCAAATGATTTGAAAAGTGAACTCAACTTTTCTATATCTAATTTGAATTCTAAATGCAAACTTTGATTGGCTACATAACCTTTCAAGCGTTGTTTATTATCGGTATAATCAAATTCTTGATTCACATTGTAAGCCGTCAATTTAATTTGTTCTTTAGTGAATCCTAATTTATTCAAACGCACCACTAAGTCGTTGCTGATTTTTTGCATTTGCGCAATAGCAACTTTATGTTCTTTGTTTCTGCTACTGATATTAAAATCAACCACCATTATATCAGGTGAATATTTTGCGCTTGCTGCGCCTTGCAAATTGATAGTGCTTGCCATTGTGTTAGTTGTGTTTGAATTGTTTTGAGCGAAAGTTGCGAATGAGCATACCGCTAATACGAAAGTGAAAATAGATTTTATCATGATTGAATTTATTTTGAAAAATTTATTTGCAAGATAAATGCCAAAATGAAATTGATTCAAATTGTTTCTGGCTTCGAATGACACAACCCCGAAAATCCAAAATCAGATTTTGGATTTTCGGGGTTGATGCTATTTAATAGTTGAAAGATGATTGTTTATAAATTGAGTCGCACTACACACCGTTATAGTTTTGCCAACCGGCGATGTTTCGCTTGCAGGGGTGATTACAAAATTTCGTTTTGTTTTTAAATCATCAATGCACACATTAAACCCTTTAGAAATAGCCGGAGAGTTAGAATGTTTTATTTCGATGCAAGATATTGGCGTTATGCCTTTTACTATCACTAAATCACATTCAGCACCATCGTGTGTTCGATAATAATACAATTGTAAATCAGGCGAAAGTTGTTGGGCAATTTGTTCTACCACATATCCTTCCCACGATGCACCCACAATAGGGTTGCTCAACAAACTATCATACGAATGAATGTGCAGCAACTGATGCAAAATGCCGGTATCTCTTACATACACTTTCGGCGATTTTACCAATCGCTTTTTGGTATTGGTAAACCACGGCTGCAAACGTCTAATCATAAACGAACCTTCCATATAATCCAGATAACGAAGAATAGTAGGAGCAGTTACACCAATAGAACGGGCATAGGTTTCAGCATTCCACACATTGCCACTGGTGTGGGCTATCATCGTCCATAATTTTTGTAACGTACTATTTGAAATAGAAATACCAAACAACAATTCCATATCACGTTCTACATAGCTGCGTATAAAATCGCTGAGCCATTGGCTACTCATAGCATCGGTACGTGCCAGCAGCGAATCAGGAAAACCACCACGAAGCCAGTGCTTACGCATGGTTATCTTTTCAGGTAATTCGGTAATACCAATAGGCGATAATTCTTTGTAGCTGATTCGTCCGGCTAAAGTTTCTGACACTCCTTTTACTAATGCCGGCGATGCAGAGCCTAATAAAATAAATCTTCCTGCTTTTCGGTGTTCATCAATTAAAGGGCGAAGCACCGAAAATAAATCGGGCATCAGTTGCACTTCATCCAGCACCACACATTTGTTTTTGTAATGTTCTAAATACGAATGAGCATCATGCAACAAGCTTCTGTCGGCAGCTTTTTCTAAATCTAAATAAATGGTGTTGTCTTTCTTGCCGGTGGCTATTTGTTTGGCTAAGGTAGTTTTTCCCACTTGCCTTGGCCCCAGTATAGCCACAGCCGGATATTGCTTTAGCAGTTTACGAATTACGGTATCTAAATTTCGCTGAATCATGCAGCAAAGATAAAACACCAACCCCGAAAATCCAAAATCTAATTTTGGATTTTCGGGGTTAAAAGAAATTTTGAAATAAAAGATTGTGATAATCAATTTTATTTCATCGCTTCAAAAGCCACGTCAATCCTGCTATGTTTAAGTATTCTTTTTCCAAATATTTTCGTTGGAGGAAATCAATGTTTAAATTTAATCATGCTTAAATCAGGTCTTTCATTTACATACACGGCTTTGTAATATTCATAATTCCAAATCCAATAATCAACTGGATATAAAATAAATTGACCGCCTATCCATGTGGATGTTTTTGGATAAACATTTCCTTCTACTTGAAAATTAATACCTCCGATTCTGCACAAATTGGCATTGCCGAAACCCCATGGATTTCTTATTAAACCGAAACCAATTTTACTATTTAGTTGATTGTTGTAATTGTAAATAAAATTCAGAAAATTCAATCGGTGAGTCATGTAACCCTTATGTGATGCAATGTTTCGCTTTGCTCCTTTAATTACTTGTGTCCATTGCTTTGAATAACTTACTCCGATAAAATTTTGCTGGGAAGAATTGGGGTTCAATGAAAATTGAAATGCAAAATCAAATCCATAATACAATCTTCCGTGAATATTATATCCAAAACAAAGTGACGGTTGAAAAATGTTCTTGATTGAATTTTTAGAAAAACAAAATTGCCTCGACAAGAGAATAATAAATAACAGTAAAAATATTCTTTTCATTTTCTAATTTACTAATCTTCTCATCATCACATTGACCGTCTATACTGCCCACCCACTTCATACAAAGCATGACTGATTTGTCCGAGTGAACAATGTTTAACGGTTTCCATTAGTTCAGCAAAAATATTTCCGTTGGCAATGGCGACTTCTTTTAATCGCTTTAATGCTGCATCGCTTTTATCAGCATGGCGTTTTTGAAAAGCTTCTACCGTATTAATTTGAAAATTCTTTTCTTCTTCCGTACTACGAATTACTTCGGCAGGAATTACAGTCGGTGAACCTTTACTGTTTAAGAAAGTATTTACACCCACAATCGGATATTCTCCTGTGTGTTTTTGATGTTCGTAATACATGGATTCTTCCTGAATTTTATTTCTCTGATACATTCGTTCCATCGCACCCAACACACCGCCCCGTTCTGTTATGCGTTTAAATTCAGTCAACACAGCTTCTTCCACCAAGTCAGTCATTTCTTCAATTAAGAAAGAACCCTGATTGGGGTTTTCATTTTTAGCTGTTCCCAATTCACGATTAATAATTAACTGAATAGCCATTGCACGGCGAACGCTTTCTTCTGTAGGTGTGGTGATGGCTTCGTCATAAGCATTGGTGTGAAGTGAATTACAATTATCATAAATGGCATACAAAGCTTGCAGCGTTGTACGAATATCATTGAAATCAATTTCTTGTGCATGCAAGCTGCGTCCACTGGTTTGAATATGATATTTCAATTTTTGTGAACGGTCATTTCCTTTGTATTTATGCTTCATCGCTTTCGCCCAAATTCTACGAGCCACACGACCAATCACCGAATATTCAGGGTCCATTCCATTGCTGAAAAAGAACGAAAGATTCGGGGCAAAATCATCAATGTGCATTCCACGGCTCAGATAATATTCAACATAAGTGAAACCATTTGCCAACGTGAAAGCCAACTGTGTGATAGGATTGGCACCGGCTTCGGCAATGTGATAACCACTTATCGAAACAGAATAAAAATTACGAACTTTTTGTTCGATGAAATATTGCTGCACATCTCCCATCAGTTTTAATGCAAATTCAGTTGAGAAAATACAAGTGTTTTGTGCCTGGTCTTCTTTCAGAATATCTGCCTGCACTGTACCACGAACTGATTGCAATGCCTTTGCTTTCATTTCTTCGTAAATTTCTTTAGGCAAAACTTCATCACCGCTTCTGCCTAACAATTGCAATCCTAATCCATCATTTCCCTCCGGTAAATCACCGTTATACTTTGGTGAATCTTTCTGATTTTCAATTTTTGATTTTGAATTAGAAATATATTTTTCACATTCCTGGTCAATGGCGGCATTCATAAAGAAAGCCAAAATGATTGGAGCCGGTCCGTTGATGGTCATGCTCACCGAAGTTTTCGGGTCACACAAATCAAAACCGCTGTAAAGTTTTTTTGCATCGTCAACTGTTGCAATACTCACACCGCTGTTACCAATTTTACCATAAATATCCGGACGGACAGCCGGGTCTTCACCATATAAAGTAACACTGTCAAACGCAGTACTCAAACGTTTAGCAGGCTGACCAAGCGAAACATAATGGAAGCGTTTGTTGGTTCTTTCGGGCCCACCTTCACCGGCAAACATACGTGTTGGGTCTTCGCCTTGACGCTTCAATTCAAATACTCCGGCTGTGTACGGAAATTCACCGGGAACATTTTCCTGCAATTGCCATTTCAAAATATCGCCCCAATCTTTGTATTTCGGCAACACCACTTTTTTGATTTTTGTGCCGCTTAAAGAAGTTGTTGTTAACGGTTGTTTGATTATTTTATCACGAACTTTATATTCGTAAAATTCGTTAGCATAAAGTTGTTTTATTTTTTCCCAATTCGCCAACAACTCAGCATTTTCAATGTTGAGCTTCTTTGCTAACTTTTCGTATTCAGCTTTTAATTCGTCGAGTAATGTTGCCATTTATTTTGCTTTTCTTGATTTTAAAAATTTACGTACCTCTTGCTGCAATTGCTTTGCCGATGGAAGATACTTTTGATATTTTTTAGGTAATGTTTTAGAATACTTGTATTCACTCACCCCTATCGGATGATTGATATTTTGTAAGGCAAATTCCACATCCGTATCATCTTTATCGGTACATAAAATTATTCCGATAGAAGGTGAATCGGTTTTGTGCCGAAGTTTTGCATTAATAATATTCAGATAGGCATTCATTTGCCCGGCATGTTCTGCTTTAAATTCGCCCAATTTCAATTCAATTACAACATAACTTCTAAGATACAAATGATAAAAAAGGAGGTCGATAAAATATTCTTTCCTGCCGGCTTTTAATTTGTATTGCTTGCCTACAAAAGCAAACCCGCCGCCTAATAGGGTGATGAATTGAACAATATGATCTACGAGAAATGCTTCCAACTCACGTTCACTAAATTTTTCTTTCAACCCTAAAATATTAAAATTGAATGAGTCGGCTATTAATTCATTAGCTAAATCAGATTGAGGTTTAGGCAGCGTAAGATGAAAATTATTGCTCTTCTTCTTGTTAATGCGATGGTATAAATCGTTTTCAATTTGAAACAATAAAACATTACGGCTCCAGTTGTTTTCAATTGATTTTTTAATGTACCAAATTCTTTCTTCTTTGGTTTTTACCTTATCAATTAATACTACATGATGACTCCATGAAACTCCCAATACACAAGCATTTGAAGTAGCTGTGTTATTAATCTCTAATTGTGCAACAGGTTGTTGCACAATTAGAGATTTAGTTTTTTTTGACACATTTTCAATTTGTGCAACAGGTTGTTGCACAATTGGTAAATCAGAATAGGTTTCAGCAAATTTTCGCATATACCAAAGATTTCGGAGCGAAAATCCATTCATGTCAGGAAATGATTTTTGTAAATCAACAGAGAGTTGCTCTATCACTTTTGCACCCCAACCTTCCACATCCATTTTCTGTTGAATTTCATTTCCTAAATACCAATACAATATCAACCTATCCGCATTTACTTGCAATGCTGTATGCACCTGTGTGGTTTGAATTCGTTGTTGAATTTCAACCAGCCATTTTTTATATGTATTGATTTTTACTGCCACAATTAATTGCTACTACGTTTTTTTAAATGATTAAAAACAGTTTTTTCTGCCGGCTGCAAAACGGTCTTGTCGAATCGTTTCAACTCCTTAATCAATTCTTTCGATAATAATTTTTTTAGATTGTATGCCGCCACGGCAATTGGTTTTTGCACACCATCTATTGATAATTCTACTTCAAAATCATCTTTCTCTTTACATAACACAATACCTATTGTCGGTTTATCATTTTCCTTTTTCAGGAATCGGTCAATCAATGTTACATAACCATTAATCTGACTGCCATGCTGCATTTCAAAGTTTGCCATTTTTAATTCAAACACTACATAGCAATGTAAATGCACATGGTAAAACAACAAATCAATGCTGTAAATTTTTCTTGGTGTTGGAATTTTAAATTGCCTGCCCATGTATGCAAAACCACTTCCCAATTCCATTAAGAACATGGAAATGTGTTCTACTAACAATTTTTCTAAATCACGTTCTTTAGTAATTTCTGTGAGTGTTGTTAAGCCAAATTCGTAAGGGTCTTTTAAAATTTGTAAAGCCAATTCACTTTGTTCCTTGGGCAAAGTGCGATGAAAGTTGGTTTGCTTTTTTGATAATGCTTGCCGCTCATACAAACCTGATTCAATTTGATGAACTAAAATGGTACGACTCCAACTATTTTCTATCGTCTTCTTAATGTACCAAGTTCGCTCAGTATCGTTATTTATTTTGTCAAATAATATTTGATGATGAGTCCATGAAATGCTTGCTAATTCAATGTTTTCAGGTAATAGGGTGTTTAATTTGAATTGTGCAGCAGGTTGCTGCGTAATTAGATTTTTTCCCCGTTTTAATTGTGCAGCAGGTTGCTGCGTAATTAGCTTTCTGCGTTTTGAAGCAATAACTTCAATTTGTGCAAGAGGTTCTTGCGTAATTAAAAAGTCAGGATATTTTTCAGCGAATTGCTTCATGTAAAGAATATTCCGAACTGAGAACCCTCTCATATCAGGAAATGCTTTTTGCAAATCAGCAGAAAATTTATCAATGATTTTTGCACCCCAACCTTCTTGTTTTTGCTTCAGTAAAATTTGTTTGCCGATATAAGCATACAGGTACAATAGCTGTGCATTCACCTGCATGCTGCTTTGGTAGCGAACTTGCTGTATGTTGGTTTTTACTTCTGCTAACCAGTTTTTGTATGTATTCACTTTTACCGCCACTGTTATTTCTTTTCAAACATTTTTATGGTGCCTTCTAATTGATACATTTTGGTTGCAATTTCGCTTTGCTCTTTTGCCCACTCATCATACTTCTCAATAGTTTCAGCTATCTCCGCTAAATAGCGAACCCGTGCAGGCGGAATAATTTGCGATTTAGTAGTAGTGTTTTTTTCGTGATGAGTATCAGGTGTTCCCCAGTCCACTTTACATTTTTTCTCTACTGCATCCACCAATAATTCAAACAACTGATTTACACCTGTATCGTTGAATTGAGAAGCAATGGTGCCAACAATTGGCAAGTCTTCATCTTTTGCCATGAACATATTGTGGTTGCGTTTGTATTGTTTTTTCACATCGTGTAATGAATCCAAAGCACCGGCTTTATCAAACTTGTTGATGGCAATTACATCAGCATAATCCAACATATTAATCTTCTCTAACTGCGATGCAGCGCCATATTCAGGAGTCATCACATATAGGCTTACACTTACAAAATCTAAAATTGAAGCAT
>JBDKJJ010000201.1:0-6646 GCA_039796635.1 Bacteroidota bacterium | reverse complement strand
ATCAACGCACGAAAGTATTTCATTAAGAATAAATTATCATGTTATTTATATTAAAATTTGCAATAAACTTTATTTAAAAAATGTATTGATTACCTTTGCGCCTCGAAAAAAATATTTGCATGCAACACTTATCCGAACAAGAAATTTTAAGAAGAGAAACTTTACAAAAACTGATTGAAAAAGGCATCAATCCTTATCCTGCTGAAACTTGGGAAATGACTTTTTCATCTAAAGAAATTATTTCAAAATTTGAAGCGAATGCTGAAGATGAATCTTTGAAAGAAATCAGTTTTGCTGGCAGATTAATGAGCAAGCGAATCATGGGAAAGGCTGCCTTTGCTGTGTTGCAAGATTCTGTTGGCAAAATTCAATTCTATGTAAAAGGCGATGAAATTTGCCCTACAGAAGATAAAAGTTTGTACGAAGAAGTTTTCAAACATTGGTTTGATTTAGGCGATATTATTGGTGTGAAAGGTTATGTTTTCAGAACAAAAACTGGTGAAATTTCTATTCATTGCAAAGAAATTAAATTGCTTTCAAAATCATTGAAACCATTGCCAGTAGTGAAAACTGATGAAGATGGAAAAGTACATGATGCGTTCACCAACCCTGAGCAACGCTACCGTATGCGTTATGTGGATTTGATTGTAAATCCGCAAGTGAAAGAAACTTTTGTGAAGCGTACCAAATTGGTAAATAGCATGAGAGAATACTTGAATGCTAAAACCTACATGGAAGTTGAAACGCCAATACTTCAACCACTTTATGGTGGTGCTGCTGCACGTCCGTTCAAAACGCATCACAACACATTGGATATGACTTTGTATTTGCGTATTGCCAATGAGTTATACTTGAAACGCTTGATTGTAGGCGGATTTGATGGTGTGTATGAATTTTCAAAAGACTTCAGAAATGAAGGCATGAGCCGATTCCACAATCCTGAGTTTACGCAAATGGAATTGTATGTGGCGTATAAAGATTACAATTGGATGATGGATTTGGTGGAAGAAATGGTAGAGAAAGTGGCGATTGATGTAACGGGTTCAACTAAAGTGCAAGTGGGCGAAAACGTGATTGATTTCCAACGTCCTTGGAAACGTTACACCATGTTTGAAGCCATTAAAGAATACACTGGTATTGACATTGACGGCATGGATGAAGAACAACTTCGTGAAACAGCTAAAAAATTAAATCTTCACATTGACCCGAAATTAGGGAAAGGAAAAATCATTGATGAATTGTTTGGTGAATTTGCAGAACCGAAACTAATTCAACCTACTTTCATTACCGATTATCCAGTTGAAATGAGTCCTTTAGCAAAAGCACATCGCAACAAACCAGGAATGGTTGAGCGTTTTGAAGCGATTTGTAATGGTAAAGAATTGTGTAATTCATTCAGCGAATTGAACGACCCAATTGACCAACGCAAACGATTTGAAGACCAATTGGAATTAGGCAAACGTGGTGATGATGAAGCAATGGTATTGGATGAAGATTTCTTACGTGCCTTGGAATATGGTATGCCACCAACCGCAGGTTTAGGTATTGGTATTGATAGATTGAGTATGATTATGACAAACTCTAATTCTATTCAAGAAGTGTTGTTCTTTCCTCAAATGAAAGCAGAAAATAATGACTAATTCAGAATAGTAATTTTAAGTTTAATTAAGAATTCAGTTTGCTTTCAATCAATTTTTAAATTCAACTTTACAAAAATTAAATTTTATAAAAATGAAAAAAATTATCATTGCAATTGCTGTATTAATTAGCATTACATCACTAAGTTTATCAGCTCAAACAAAAGCTACAAAAACAAAAGCAGATGCTAAGAAAACCGAAAAAACAGAAGAGAAAAAAGCTGATGTTAAATTAAAAAAAGATGGTACACCTGATAAGCGTTATAAAAATGCTGAACCAGAGAAAAAAGGTCCAACAAAAAAAGATGGTACACCTGATAAACGTTTTAAGGAAAATAAATAAATCATTAAAAGCTACAATTTTCGTTGTAGCTTTTTTTATGTTTTTAAATTAGTTAATTTTACAAATATTTTAAAATTCATGTTTAGATATTTACTTTTAATTACGCTATTTGCTTTAAGTTCAAGAGCTTCATCACAGATACCAATAGGTTTGAGTTCGATTGCATATTCAGAAGTTTCAAGTAGCATTGAGATGCCTGAAATTCCGCTTGAACAAATTAAATTAGAAGATAGTTTGGTTGATAATAATAAAACAATTCCATGGAGGTTTGGTTACAAAATACCAGCAAGCATTTCGCCTGAAACTAACGGAACATGGCAAACTTTAGCCGATGGAAGTAAATTGTGGCAACTAAAAATAATTTGCAAGAATGCACAATCTATTAATATTCAATTTACAAGTTTTCACCTTGCTGATGGAAGCTACATTTATTTATATAACACAAAAAATAAAGCAATTTTAGGGCCTTATGATGCTTCAAATAACAATTTTGAAGAAATAATGGCGTCTTCAATTTTAACTGGTGATGAAATGGTTATTGAATATTTTGAACCAAATTTTGTAACCGCAAAAAGCAGATTTATCATTTCAAATGTTGTACATGGTTATCGAACTTTTAACTTAAAAAATTCAAATAGTTTTGGTGCAAGTGGCAGTTGCGAAAACAATGTAAATTGCCCAATCGGAAATGATTGGCAAAAAGAAAAACGTTCTGTTGGAATGATAGTAGTTGGTGGCTCAGGCTTTTGTTCGGGCGCATTGTTGAATAATGTATTACAAGATTCCACTCCATTTTTTTTAACTGCCTATCATTGCACACAAAATGCAAATAGTTCGGCATTATTATCTTGGGTTTTTGTTTTTAATTATGAAAGCCCGAATTGCAACAATATCAACGGAAATTTTAATCAAGCAATTGTTGGCGCCACAATGTTAGCAGGCAACAAAAAAAGTGATTTTAGTTTACTCAAATTAAAGCAAAAAATTCCTATGTGGTATCGCCCGTATTTTGCTGGTTGGAACAATACTGATTCTATTCCTGACTCTATAGTTTGTATTCATCACCCTGAAGGCGATATTAAAAAAATAAGTTTTGCTTACAATAAGTGTCAAGACTCTAGTTATTTTGATGCATACACTGCAAAATGTTGGAAAATTGGTCATTGGGATAACGGATTAACGGAACCAGGAAGTAGCGGTTCACCATTATTCAACAAGTATCATGAAGTGGTGGGGCAACTTTTTGGTGGACCATCTTATTGTGGTTGTGATGATTCTGACAAAAATGATTACTATGGTAAATTCTCTGTTTCATGGAATGATGACACATTAAATTACATGCAAGCAAAATATTGGCTTGACCCTAATTCAACAAATGCAACAAAAATTTTAGGTTTCGACCCAGGTTTTGCCAACGGAATTTCTTCCAAAAACAATGAATACTCTAATTTACTTATTTATCCTAATCCATCAAACTCATTTATTAAAATTGTTTCAAATAATCAGTTTAACAAACTTGAAATTTATAATATAATGGGGCAATCAATTTATTTTAATAAGTTTTTCACTGAAAAAAAATCCTTTGAAATTGATTTGGGTAATTTCAATTCGGGTATTTATTTTATTAAAGTAAGTTATAACGAGAAATCATTTGGTATCGAAAAAGTAATTAAATATTAAATTCTTACAATAGGAATTAACAATTATTCAGTAATAAATTAATTGCCAATTGTATATTTGCAGCTTGATAAAAAATTAAATCAAAAAAATAAACAATGAACAAAATTTTAACTTTTGCAATTGGTACCATGATGATGGGTGCAATTGCTTCTTGCAACAACGGACCTGCTCCTGTTGTTGGTGCTGATTTTGACAAAAAAGTAGATAGCACTAAACAATCATTATTAGAAGCTAAAGTAAAAGAAATTGATGCAGCTTGCGAAGAAAGAATGAAAAGTGAAGTTATGACAAAAGCTGATTCAATCGTTAAAGCTGAAAAAGAAGCAAAAAGTATTTAATTAAATTACTAAAAATCATAAATTAATATAATGAAAAAATTATCATATATAGTATTAGGTGGAATGTTGGTTTTTGCAGCATGTCAATCTAATAATAGTCAAGATGCAGCACAAGTTCAACACAAAGTTGACTCAATTGCTAATGAAATGATTAAAGCTGATGTTGAAAAATTACAAAAAGATTGTGATGATAAAATAATGACTGCCGCTATGGATAGCGCTAAGGTTATTATGGAACATGCTAAAAAAAGTAATGTTCATCATTCAGTTAAGCCAGTTCCAAAAAAAGAAACCAAACCAGCAATAGTTCCTAATACAAATTTAGGAAAGAAAACTGATGCTGCAAATGCAAACATGGGAACAAATACTGGTAAGAAAACTGATGCTACAGCTACTCAAGGACAAAATATGGGGAAAAAGAAATCTAATTAATTAGAATATTTTAGTCTATAAACTAAAAAAGCCACAAATTATTTGTGGCTTTTTTAGTTTATTAACTTTTTATAATTAGTTCTGAGTAGCTGTACAATCATCTGTAACTGATGGAGTACCATAAGTTGCTTTATAAGAAATAGAAACCTTTCCATTAGTTATAGTCCCAGTACCAGAAAACACTGTAGAACAAACAGTTTGACTTGGAATAGTTAAATTAGTTCCATCAACTGTTGCCTTCACAGTGTATGAGCCTGACGTACATGCATAATTACCTAAATTCTCAATAATAACATCTGAAATAGATGTGCCTTTTGAAATTGTAATATTATACGTTGAACCACCATTGCAAGCTTCAGTAAATGATGTGCTACTAACTATGAATTTTGTTCTCATTTCAGCATCGCAATTTGTACCTTCATAACCAGTTGCACATGAGCAATTACCATCTACACAAGTACCACCATTGTTACAAACTACATCTTTACAAGGATCTTTTTTACAAGAGTTTAAATAAGTTACAGATGCAACTGATAATACTGTCATAACAGCAAATGCAAATAATTTGATTTTTTTCATTTTGATAAAATTTTGTTTTTTTGATTTAATACGCAAATGTACAATTCAATTCCAAAACTTCAAATTTTTAATAATCTCAATAATTTTCTTAACAATTATTAATCTATTAAAATTAAATGTTGTGATTTTAAAATTTATGAATTACGTTTGCACCTCTTTTTAACAACTATTACCAACGTATTTTATGATTATTGGAATTCTTAAAGAACAATCTGGTGAAAATCGTGTAGCTGTTCTACCTGAAAGCGTTGCAACATTTATTAAAATGGGTGCTTCAGTTGTGGTGGAAAATAGTGCAGGTAATAATGCATCTACATTTGATAAAGATTATGAAAACGTTGGGGCAAAAGTTGTAAGCCGTGACGAAGTTTTAAAAAGTGATATTGTTATTAGTATTGCTGGATTGGAAGAAGCTGATTTTAGCAAATTGAAAAACGGAGCAGTTCTGTTTGGGCAATACTTACCATTATTTAATGGTGCAAAAATGAAAACCATTGCCAGCAAAGGAATCACTTTATTTAGCATGGATATGTTACCACGAACTACTCGTGGACAAGCAATGGATGTGCTTTCATCACAAGCGAATTTAGCTGGTTACAAAGCTGTTGTAACTGCCGCTACGCATTATCCAAAATTATTCCCAATGTTAATGACTGCTGCTGGAACTATTACTCCTGCAAAGGTTTTGATTTTAGGTGCCGGTGTGGCTGGTTTGCAAGCGATTGCAACAGCTAAACGTTTAGGCGCACAGGTAGAAGCATTTGATACTCGACCAGCGGTGAAGGAAGAATGTCAATCATTAGGTGCAAAATTTATTGAAGTGGAAGGTGCTGCCGATGCTTCAAAAGCAGGCGGATATGCTGTAGAGCAAAGTGCCGAATTTATTGCTCGTCAAAAAGCAAAAATTCATGAACATGCTTCAAAAGCTGATATAATTATTACAACTGCACAAATTCCTGGAAGGAAAGCTCCGGTGTTAATTGAAAAAGCAACGGTTGATGCAATGAAACCGGGTAGTGTGATTGTTGATTTAGCGGCTTCAACAGGCGGAAATTGTGAATATACAAAAGATGCCCAAATACATGTCCATACAAATGGTGTGAAAATTATCGGCAACTCTAATCTAGCTTCTGAAACAGCTTTGGATGCAAGCAAATTATACGGTAAAAACTTAGTAAACTTTTTAAAATTGATTATTGATAAAGAAGGTAATATTAATTTGAACTGGGAAGATGATTTAGTAAAAGGCACTTGTGTAACGCATGGCGGTAATATTACAAACGATAAAATAAAAGTAGATTAAATTTTTCAGCATGTCAGGTATTTCAGCCTTAAAGACCAAACTTAGTCTAAATAAAAATTTTGAAAACTATTATAATTGCGCTTTGTGGCATTATCGAGAAGACCATAACTATGTCAAAAGTAATGAATATCTTCAGGAAGCATTGAAGTTAAACAGCAGTAACGCAGAGGGGTATTTTTTGCATGCACAATTAATTTTCAAGTTAAATCCATGTGATAATAAGGAGATTCTTAAAGCGTATTATATGGAGAAGAAATCATTGGATATGAAGCCAGATTTAAACAATTTCTATCTAGGAGTAACTGACATAGAAAAATATTGTAATAAAAAAGGT
>JBDKJJ010000200.1:0-3963 GCA_039796635.1 Bacteroidota bacterium | reverse complement strand
GCCATTGATAATCGTAAAGAAATTTTATTCATTAAACGAACAAATGAAGAAATTGCAACTTGGGAAGGGCACAAGTACACCATTGATGAAGCTAAAGCTGCAAGCGGCATTCAGCATATTTTTTGGTTAGATCAAATGCCTGCCATCTTAAATTTATTAATGCGTCATGCTGAATTTGTTTATCTAAATACAAATGAAAATGATAGATATGTTCATGAAGTTTCCTATCGTGATTTACGATTTATCAATGATTTAAGAACCCAATATCCTATTCACAATTATCAGAGAAGTGCGCCAATCATGGCAAAACTTCGTGAAATAAAATCAGCTACCGAAATTGAATTAACGAGCACAGCTGTTGAAATTGCAAAAAAAGCATTTTTCAGAATGGCTAAAAAAGCCAAGCCTGGTGTTTGGGAATTTGAATTAGAAGCAGAAATGATTCATGAATATTTAATCAATCGTGCTACTGGTCATGCATTTGAACCTATCATTGCTTCAGGAAAAAATAGTTGCATTTTGCATTACAACAAGAACAATCAGCAACTACAAGATGGTGATATTATTTTGTTAGATTTTGGTGCAGAATACGGAATGTATAATTCAGATATAACAAGAGTTTTACCAGTGAATGGAAAATTTACGCAACGTCAAAAAGATGTTTACAATGCAGTATTAACGATTCAGAAAGAAGCAAAAAAAATGTTAGTTGCTGGCAATGAGCGCCAACCATACGAACGTGAAGTTGGAAAAATTGCAACTGAGCAGTTAATTAAATTAGGCTTATTAAAAGCCGAAGATGTGGCAAAACAAAGTGCTGATGCGCCTTTGTACAAAAAATATTTCATGCATGGCACATCACATTTTTTAGGATTAGATGTGCATGATATTGGTAATTATTATGGAAATAAATTTGCAGCTGGAATGATTTTAACTTGCGAACCAGGAATTTATATTAAAGAAGAAGGAATTGGAATTAGATTAGAAAATGATATTCTGATTACAGAAAATGGCAATATTGATTTGATGGAAAAAGCTGGAGTACCTATTGAAGCAGATGAAGTAGAAGCTTTAATGAAATAAAAAAGAGAAAACCGAAACAGATTCATGTTTCGGTTTTTTTATTTATAATTAGTACAACACTCTTTCACTTTCATTTCATCATATGAAATTTGAGGGCTGATATAAGGTATATTTAAATTTAATCCTCTTACAATTAGCAAACAAGCTATCAACAAATTCATCATCCAAATAAATTTATTCCGATTGAAAATTTTTGATGAAAGAATAAATGATTTGCCAATCATCACTACAAATAAATAAGGTAAAGTTGCTACTCCAAAAGCCAACATTGTTAATATTGAATTTTTCACATCTCCCATTACTAATGCATTGCTCAAAGCCACATATACCAAGCCACAAGGAAGAAATGCATTAAAAAAACCTATCACAACAATTCCATATTTTTTAGCAAAGGTTTTATAAATAATTTGTTGAATAGATTGCTGAAAAACATCAATGGGATGAAGAATTATTTTAGTGAATTTATATTGATGAATAAAAGGAAATAATTTTGGAATAAGCACCATGAGTAAAACAATGCCAGCTACAATTGATAAAATTTGCTGACCGATTAATAATTTTAATTTAAAACCAGCAACACCAGCAATAGTTCCTAAAATCATATAACCCACCACTCTACTTATATGATACAAAATTGAATTAAGAAAATAGTTCAACTTTGAATTATTTTTAGCAGGAATCATCATAGCCAACGGACCACACATACCAATACAATGCAGCCCACCAACCAATCCAATAAAAAAACCTGATAGCCAAAAATGATTCATCATACTTTAAAGAATTATCATGTTTTTTTCCTCAACATAATTTTTGCTTGACATTTTCCATTTAAGCTTAATGCTATATAACCCTTTACTAAATTGACTTGCAGCTAAAATTTGATTTCCATTAATCAAATTTAATTTTACACTTCTATCTAATTTTGAATCAGACGGACGTAAAAAAATACATTCGCCATTTTCAAAATCTTTACTTAATGCTTCAGGAAAAGAGATGATAATATTTTCACCATGCTGAGTTATTTCAGGCTTTTCTTTTAAATCAGCAGTGTTTTGTTTTTCATTCATTACACTTTGATACTTCATTTCCTGCTCATAGTAATTGCTATCTACTAATTCATTTTTTGTAGTTGATGCTTTAAAAACAATATACCCAATGAATGATGCAAAAACGATAAAAGCTATTGTTATACGGTATCCCCAGTTCATAATTATTTTTTTCTTTAAAAAGATTTATTTATAAATAGCCCAAAAAATTTGTTTGCAAAGTTTTCAATTTTTTATCGCCTTGATACAAACCAATTTTCAATTTAGTTTTAATATTTTTAATTTCATTTTTATCAATGATAACAAAAAATTGTTGTTCAGATTTTGCATCAGGTTTCAATGAATCTAATGGATGCCCAACGGCTTTAATCTCACCTTTCATATTTTCCAATTCTAAATGATACGGCACAGCGTTATGTGTTTTATTAATCATTCGAATCAAATACAAATTACTAATTTTTCCGTTAGGCTGTTCTTGAAATAATTGCCCAGGAGTACGCATCAATGTTGCATCAATATCACTTCGGGTAATTAATAAAGTAGCTAAAGCTCCTAACAAAATACCTAATACAACTGTGTATGCTTTTACTCGTTTTGTAAATTTAAAAGGTTCGCCTTGTGCAATATTATTTTCAGAAGCGTATCTAATTAATCCTTTTGGGCGATTGATACTTTTCATAATATGAGCACATGCATCAATACATGCAGTACAATTTACACATTCTAGCTGTGTTCCGTTTCTGATATCAATACCTGTAGGGCAAACTTTTACACATTGCATACAATCTATGCAATCACCTACATTTTCCTTTGTTTCTTTATTGAATTTTCCTCTTGGTTCACCACGTTTATAATCATAAGCCACAAGTACAGTATCTTTATCTAACAATACACTTTGCAATCTACCATACGGGCAAATAACTGTGCAAACAATTTCACGAACAAAAGCAAATACTATATAAAATACAAATGAGAAAATTATAATTCCAATGTATCCACCCACATGTTCTGAAATTGGATCAGCAGCTATTTTCATCAATTTATCTATTCCGATGATATAAGCCAAAAATGTGTTTGCAATGATGAATGATACAGCATAGAACAAAATATGCTTAATTGTTTTTTTAGTAATTTTTTCAATAGTCCATTTTGATTGAGCTAATGTTTTCTGTTGATTAGGATTGCCTTCAACTAACCATTCAATAGGGCGAAAAATAAATTCTAAAAACACAGTTTGAGGACAAGCATAGCCGCAAAACATTCTTCCATAAACCACTGTAAACAATACTATAAAAATAATGAAGGTCATCATTCCTATACCAAATATGATAAAATCTTGAGGCCAGAAAATCACACCAAATAAACTTATTTCACCGTTTACAACATCTAATTTAAACAATGGATTTCCGTTCACTTTCAGTAACGGAAGCGAAATAAAAATGATTAAATAAATATAACTTAATAAGCTTCGGTAATTATAAAATTTACCGAAGGGCTTTTGTGCATACACCCACAAGCGTTTTCCTTTTTTGTCAATCGTATAAATTTTATCTCGAAAAGTTTTTCCTTCAATTGTTCCAGGGGTTGACATGGTTGTATTGTTTAATAATACAAAGGTTCGTAAAATGATAATGATAGCCAATGATCTGTATCAAGCTCAAAAGTGATATTAATCATATAGCCATGAAACTCTTTATTATTAAGCTTTTCAAGAATTTAATAAAAAAATTATTGTGCTATACCGATTACGTTTTCAATATAATACATCCGTAAGAAATCGGGACATTTCACTCTTTGTACTATTTTCAAACTGTATCGGCATTTACCACTTCAC
>JBDKJJ010000199.1:0-12563 GCA_039796635.1 Bacteroidota bacterium | reverse complement strand
TTCTAAAACACCTGTATCAAAAGCACTTTGCAATTCATTACGGATAGCTGAAAATTGATTTAATGTATCATCAATAAATCTATCCTTAATGTCGGCATGATGCGACAAGCTTTTGATGTCGGCAACCACAACATCAATTCTATGTAACAAATCTGCATATAGTGCTTTTATAAAATTATTCATCCCCTGCTTGTTCGTAATTTTCTAAAAAGCACTGCTGCTTCGTTATCAAGAATGGAAATGAATTTATCAATGTTGGATAAGTCCTTTGAAGATAAATCTTTTTCTGCTTTCAGTTTTTGCAACACCTTAATTATTTCATCTTTAAAAACCACATTCTTTAAAATCTGATTTTGAAATAATGAATTATCCATCAATTCGTAGAGTTCGCTTTTTGTGTCTTGATTGTTGTAAAACATTTCTAACACTGAAAGTATCTCTACCAACAAATGATTTGCCTTTGTTACTTCGTCAGCAGTAACAGAAAGCTTGGGGTGCTTTTCTTTATATTCCTTAATTGCAGAAATGTCTCTGCGTTTTAATGTAATTACGGAGTTGTTCAAATCATTTGTGAGATTTGAAACCGAATTGTATTTTTTGTATAGCAAACTAAAATCACTCATGGTATTGTTAGTTTAATGATGGTTCAAGTGTTTTGATTTCTTTATCCTGTGTGAATGCAAAGTCGTATTCATGTGCTACATCTCTAATTAATGTATCAATTAATTTCAATGGTAAAGGTAATGATGTTGGTCTATCTGGTGAAGAAAATGTGATTTGAGTTAACCTAAAAATATCTTCTAATGCTTTTTCAAAATCAATATTTCCGCAAGTAAACGAAACATGAATTGGTTTTGAAGAACCTGGAACATTGTAAGGTTTACCTGTATTGAAAATAAAGGCATCTTTTTTATTCATAAAAAAGTATGTGCCGCAATCAGGGTTTTCAAGTGAACGAATGTTCCCATTGAAATTTGCTGCTCTTACTGGAACTGCTGTTGATTTAGCCACATCAATTACTCCTGTTTTAACTGCATCTTTATCTAACAATTTTACATCAGTCAATCTTTGCATTGCATCGCACAAAGCTTTTTCTTCTTCACCATAGCTAACTCCGTCTCTCAATATCACAATGCTTCTGGGTTTTTCATCTGCAACTGAAAGATGCCTTGAAAGAACCGTGTAAATTTTATCAGCAATTACTTTGTAATTGATTTTCTCATTACGGAATGTGCCTGTGCCTTTTGAAACTTTGTCCACTTCAAAAACTATCTTCTCTCCATTACCAAAGAAGAAACAAAAGCCAGCATAAAATTCGTGTGCATCAATACCGATGTATAAATCATGGTTAAGATTTTCAGCTAAAGCAAATGGCCACTTTTTATTGATGATAAGGTGTTCAAACAATGTATTCGTTTGATAAGAAACGAAGTTTCGCATCAAGGTGTCAGGTACAGAATATGAAAGTGGATATTTTGCATTCACTCCCAATTTCAAATAGCGTTTCAAGCTACTTGCACTAACACATTTTATCTTTACTGTATCAAATAATTCTTTCTTTATAATTTTATGCAAATTTCTGATGTATGAGCCATCATCGCCAATGTTTTCAGGCAATACAAAAATTACATTTCCACCTTCCATTTTATTTTGCTCAATGTATTTTTTTAAGTCTGCAAATACTTTGTGTGCAAATGGTGATTGCTTGGTTGAGTATTCATGAATAACAAAACCCGGAAAGTGTGGTGCAATGTTTCTCATTGCCTTATCAAAGTAATACTTTAATGTTTTGCCAAATGCCAAAGGCATTTTGTCTGGCACAAACAAGTATTGATTTGTGAAAGGTGTATCGGATAAAATACCATTCTTAAAAACAAATTCTCTTCTTCGTTTAGGATAAAAGTCAATTGGCTGACCATATTTTACAACGCCTTCATACGGTTTAAGAATAGCGTTCTTGCCAAATTTCAATGCAGGCAACGCAAATGTTTTACAATCCTTTTTGATAGGTCTTGTGTTTACATTTAAAGCAACACCATTGAAATTGAGATGTTGAAAATAGTTTGTAATAAACTGTTCTGCTTTGTAAAATCTTTTACTTGGGTCGTTGATAGAATGTTTGTGAAGTTCATCTTCAGCAAAACGAATTCGTTTTGCTAAACAAGCTGCACTTGGGAAAGTGCTAACTGAATTTGATGTGTAGGTATAGAAAAGTGTCTCGGAATTCTTATGCAATGGAGCTTTGAATTTTGCATTGGCATATTTTCCATCCTTGGCAATATAATCATACACCGAAATGTTTTTTTGATTTATTGTCATCATGTGTTCTGAAATAGGACCGCCTATTGACTTGCCTTTTACTGTATACCAATCATCACCATTGAGGTAAAGAAAGTTTCTGTTGTTCACCAAATCATTGTGTCTTTCTTTTGGCAATGACTTTAACAATTCAGAAAGTGTTTTTTTATCAGCATAACGATATGCCAAATCAATACAGATAAAAACATTGTTTTTATCTGCTGCAACAATCTTGAATTTGAAGCCCTGATAAATGTCTGTTTCCATATCGTTAGAAAGTGGCATTGGAAGTTTTTTCAAAAATGTATTGATACCCGCATCCCACAAGTTTTTGTTTTTATTAAGTTGCCAATTGATTGCACTGTCTAAAAATTTTAAAGCCAAATCAAGGTTTTGCTCATCCATTGTTTTAGCGTTAAGTTGAAACACTCCATCCAATGGCGTAAGAATTACATTCATTGGGCTTCCGGTAATTGTTTCCTGTTTTAATACTGCATCGGCTTTTACTGCTACATATCTTTTTCCTTCGTGGTATGCAGTAGCCACAACTCCTTTGGTAGAATATGCAAGGTGGTTCAAAGCATTGTAAAATGCTTTGTTCAACATTTTTGTGTCGTTGCCAACCCCGTCAATTTTTACATCAACCAAGCGATATTGAAAGTTAAATTCAAGCCAGTTGTTGAGGCGAAACCAATTTATAATATTCGTTTTCATCGTATGTGAAATTGTTTTTAATTAAATGAATGCACAAGGGTTTAAACTTGCAGAACATGCAAGTTTCTCTCTTGTCTGTTGTGATATAATCTTCAATATTGAGTTCATTCCATTTCTTACCATGCGAAAGTTGTTCCTGTTCATCTTTGAACTGAAACACATAATCCAATGCACCTGCTGCACTTTCTTTTGTCAATGGATGTTCCCTTTTATTGCCATTCATTAAATTGATTTCAAACAAGGAAATATCATCCAGTTTTGGGGCTGCCCACTGTTTTTCAAGATTGCTTTTTTTGATGTTGTGAAACGCCACGATACCTGCAAGGTATAGTTGTTTAGAATAGTCGCTTGTGTTGCTGTCAGAAACTTTCCAGTCAATCACATGAATGGTTTTGCCCTTGTGCCTTACCAAATCAATTTGAGGATTTAGTTTTACTCCTTCAAACTCGTAGCTCCAATACTTAATATCGGGTTGTAAATAGTTTGATGAAACTAAATACTCATGCAATGTGCTTCCGTCTTCGGGACTTGGGTATTCAGGTATTTGCAAAATAATTTCTTTGATAGTAGCATACACATTTAACACATCTTCCTCTGTGTATGGAACGCCACATTCGTGAATATCTAAAATCTGATAAGCATCACCGGCTTTGGTTTTGCTCATTGATTTGTCTCTGTAAAGATGTTGCTCCGAAAATGCAAACTGTCTTTTAGCAATGTCCACTAATTCATCTGCTAAGGCTTTGAAATCGGGAACTTGTTTTTCTTTATAGATTGAAATAATTTTTTTGCTGAAAAAATTATCAATCAATGTGCCTTGCCACATTTTAATATTTTTGGATTGAGCCAACTCAAAAGCCTTGCGTCTGATAGGGTGAGTAAAATGGAAATCAGACAACTCATAAGAGAAGTAAAACTTCCTATGACATTGCCTAAGAGCCGATAATTTTGAGATACTCCATTCCATTTTACTTACCTATTTTAAAGTTCAGTGTATAATTCGCCAAGGCGTTTTGTGTATTTATCCAATGCCTCTTTGTTTTGATACAAATAACTTTCATCAGATTTCAATCGCATTAAGTCAAAACCAGCGGCATTGTTTGATGCACCTTTTCTGAAAGCCGGTTGTGCATTAACAGGAACGGTTAAAAACATTTTGCTTTCTGCACTCAACTTTTCAAATGTGGTGTCAATTGCTGCTTGTGCCTTTTCAATAGAAACATTTAACAACTTCAATAATTTTACTAACGACCTTACGGGAACACTGTTAGTGAAAACCATGTCTGTTTTTATATCTTCTAAAAGAGAAGGCGTTAATCCTGTGTTGCTTTGCAAATCGGCAACACTTGTGTTGCTGTTTGACAATGCTTTTTGAACCAAAGAACCTAAAGTGTCTTTTGATAAAGACTGTGCTAAAGATGAAAGCAAAGCATTTGCTTTCTCTTGTGGCATCAGTACATTAAATTGTTTTTTCAAAACAATTTCTGCCTCTCTATCTGCACTTGCAGAAACAAAACTGTGCTGACTTTCTTTGGTGAGGTATGCCATCAGCAAATTGTCAAACGGTGTTCTATTTTTATTTGGTTTCATTGTATGTGTCTTTAATTAGTTCTAATGTTTTCTTTTCAACTTTGGCTTTTGCCCTGTTGAATTTTACTTTCAGTTGGTTGTTTTCAATGTTTAGCATTGTTGCAATTTCATCGTAGCTGTAATTATTCATTCTCAATAAAAGCAACTCTCTTTCTACATCGCTTAATTGCTCCAATGCTTTTTGCATTGCAAAAAACAACTTGTTGTTTTTTGAAGAACTTTCGTAAGGGTCAACAGTTGAAATTTGCTCTATTACTTGTTTGAAATTTTCCAAGTCCAAATTTTCATCATCCAACTCTTTTGCCTCTACTTCCCAATCATTGAAAGAAACAATCTGAAAATCTTTCTCTTTACTTTTCTTGCTTCTTAGTAATTGCAGAATGTTGTTCTTATGAATTTTGAATAACCAATTACCAAAATGACTTTCGGAAGTAAACTCATATCGTGTAATTACTTTGCCCACTGTATCCAATGTTTTATAAAGAACATCATAGCTTTCATCTTCATCTATATGAAAATGGGTTACGGCAAAGCCGTAAAGTTTTTGCCCATACCCTTCAAAAAGGGCTGCAAGCCCTTTGTTGAGGTCTTCTTGAAAAAGCGATATGATATTTTTATATTTCACAATTGAAATTTGTTCTTCTATTACGCTATATGCTTTGAGGTTACATACCCGTTTTACTGTTGCTTTACAACTACTTATGCTTTGAGGTTACAAGTCATCTTAATTAAAATCAGGATTGTCATTCATTCTATCTAAAAAATGGTTAAGTGCCTGAGAAAACTCAGCAACTATTTGAGTATATTCTGCTGATGCCTTATCTAAATTATTCAGTCTATTCATAACTCTTTTAGCAGGTTCTTTTTGCCCTATTTTCAATTCTAAAGCTCTGTTTACAATGACATTGAAACGATACAACTTACAAACTCTGATTGTTTCCTTGCCTTTAGAATTTGGAACTGCTGTTATGAAAATATCATTTTCATAAGCAAGGTGATGTGTCCAACTCTCAAAATAAGGATTGAAGATCGTATAGGCTGCTGCTACATTAGGTAGGGTTGCGGAAGCAACATAAGCAGGCGTTAATGTCAATTCTTGTTTTTTTAAATTATTACAACTATTACAAGTGAGAATTAAATTTTTACTGTCTCTTAACCATTTTGGTCTAAGTGATTTTGGAACAATATGGTCTAAAGGTTCATATTTTCCTGCCGCTTCTAATTTTCTTCTACAATAGGCACATCTATCAAGCTGATGTAATAAAAGTTTTGCCCGTATGTTTTGCTTGTATGGTTCAAACCTTGCATCACTCCAATCTTTCTTTTTTGTTGGGGGGTGTGCTGCCAGAAGTGCTAATTCACCTGCGGTTGGTTTATATTCGTTATTATGTAGAGTAAAATCAGGCATCGGCAAACTTTTGGAATAATTGGTTAACAACATCTTTCAAAGGGTCTGATTTACTTAAGCCAGTTAAATCAAGTTTTTTCAATTTTTCAATTTTACTTTTTATTTCTTTCACATTCCTTTCATTTGGTTCTTCTGAAATCAATTGAAAAATATTTCCAAGTTCCTCTGATAGATAGTAGTTTCTTGTGCTTGGTGTTTGAAACACATTTAAAAGAATTTCCTCTGCTGACCAGCCATAGGTATTTGATGGGATAGGTTGTGCCTCTATAAATTCTCCTTTTCTTAAAACATTAATATTTGAATTATTACCGTCTAAGTCTGAAACTAAAAAATGAGAATGAGTAGCAACAATGAAATGACAAGATTTGAATTGTTTGAAAATACTTTTAAGAAATGAAATGTATTTCATCTGCCAGTTAGGATGCAAACTGTTTTCAGGTTCGTCAATCAGAACCAATGAGTTTTCTTGAATTTTTGCCAACAATCCTATGAAACCTGAAATGAAATGATATTCACCTGAACTACTGTCTTCAATTTCAAATTCCTTTCCCTTCTTTCTAAAAGATAATGAAGGATATGAAATTAAGTCAAGTGAATAAAGGTCATTGATAAGTTTTAATTCTTCTTTAGAAAAAGGTGTATCAAAAATATTAAAGCCAAAATATTCTGAACGGCTACCAGGATAAACCTTTTGCAAATTGGTTCGGATTTTTTTACACAAACGAACTAACTTTGGTATTTTACTTGGAGCTTCTTGTTTTAATCTTTTAAAATAATTCAAACTCCACGGTGGGCTTTCTTTGGGTCTCTTGGTAAATTCCCAAAATTTCAAGAAAAAATTTTCAAACTTTTCGGGGGTTAAATCATCGGTGAAAATTATATTCTTATACCTTGGGGTATAACTGATATAGAGAAACCTTTCGTATTCAAGAAATTTTAATCCTGCAAAAATGTTATCCTGCAAGAAATCATTGTCTAAAGTGTTAAATAACAACTCAACTGTTTTACGAATGAAAGTTGTTGTTTTTGCAGTGCTTGGATTAAACTTTACACCTAAATATGTATAGCCTTTGTAATCCGGCATTTCAGTCGGAAATTTATCTGTAAGCATTATAGACAAAGCAATAATTGCTGAAGGAATCTCTACATTTAATGTTTCGCTTTCCTCATTCTTTGTCCGCAAATGTGGCTTTGTTTCTTTTATGATTTTTTCTTCACCTTTCTTGATAAACTCTGCGTTGCAATAAAAATAATGCTTACCATTTATTGAATACTCAAAAGAAAACTTGCCAGAGATTTTAGGGTTTCTTTTACCCGTCTTTTTAAACTCATTAATTTCCTGAAATAGTAGAATTATTGTTCTAAGTAAATTGCTTTTTCCTGTACCATTTGGTCCAATTATCAAACTAGTATAAGGTTCTTTTTCCTTATCTTGCTTGTCAAAGAATGTAATGTCTAAATCATCGAATATTTTATTCTCGTAGAGTTGTAGTCGTAAAATTTTTAATCCTTGCATTGGTATTGAGGTTTATTTTTATTCAATCTGATGACAAAATAGGTTCAAATGGTTCAGAAATAGATTTACAGCCAAACTTATCTTCTACTATCTGAAATATGCTTTTTTTCGGGTCAATTATATTTTTAAAGTGTTCATTAAAATTTATCGAATTAGTGTATAACCAATTCCATTTTACAATATTTCTTCTTAATATGAGGTAATTCTCATCATGCATTGGTAAAATTGTAACGCTGTCATTAAAATTGACAACATTTTTGCTTTGAATCAATCTTAATTTCAAACCTTGTTCAAGTTTTCCATTCGGATTTATTTTTTTAGAAATTGAAGAAATGCACCCAAGTTTGTTATAATTTGAATGAGTTAAAATAAATGAATTTGATGGATTATGATTATTGGGAATATCGAAATTAGGATATTTACAATATGTATTAATTTGCGTACTATTAAAATTGGTATTTTTTAGTGTCCAGATTTGAAATTGATTTTCATATTGTTTTTTTATTTCAATTGGCTGATAACCACATATTAAAGTATCTTTAATTTCAAATTCGTCGATAGATGGAAAAGCAACAGAAATAGTTTTTCTTAGCTCACATATTTTATTCCCTTCTTGGGTTATTGAGAGAGATAAATTTAAACTATCATACGAATGATATTCAAGTTCTGTAAAAAAATAACCATTCGATTTTATACCAATGTTGTTGCCAAGTTTCCATATATAATTTATGTCATTTCCCTCTTTTAAATCGATAGAAGCAGATAACTTAATACTTGAATTATCGCAATAAACATCGTAATTGATTTGAAATTTACTACAGTCTATTTTTTGATTATTATAAGCTATACTTTCATTTTTAATTAAAACAGTTTTAAATTGTTTTACAAAGCAACATCCTGCATCCGAATTTAAAACAAATACACTTACATCATATTTTCCTGAATGCAGATATTTATGTTTCATTACATTAGAGTTTGTAGAGGTGGTTGTACCATCGCCAAAATGCCATAAATATTCGCCTTTTGATTTATTATATTCATTTAAGTCATTAACTCTAAAAATTATTTCTTCATCTGTTGTTGCTGAGTCTAATGACTCAATTGTGACTATTGGAATAGAAATTACTCTTATTTTTTTTGAAACTTGATATACAAATCCATCTCTAACTCCCTTAAAATTGAGAATAACATCATTAAATTTCTTGCCCTCTTTCATCCAAAATTTCAATTGAACTTCATGCGAATATTTACCATTAACAAAACCTCCATTTAGTTTATCTAAGCTCCATTCATAATAATCAAATGTAGAATCTATTGAAAATTTATAGGTACTATCGTAGTATACTCTGTCTTTTCCAATTATAGAAAATGAAGTGTTTGTAGAAGGTTCAAAATTCAAAGGAATTTCAAATTTGTTAGAAGTATCAATTTTAGGATAAATGCCAATAACTTGAACTTGAACTTTAATTGGATTTTTAAAAAAAGATATAGATACACTATCACCAGAAAGCTCATTTAACTTAGCACCAGCAAAATACCATTTTACTCTATATCCATTTGTTTTATCAAACGAAATAGATTTAAACTTACATGGATGATTTAATTTTATCGAAGTTGGGAAACTAAAATCTGTTGATTTAATTATTGTATTGGAAAACGCATTTATAAAACTTAATAGTAGAAAAGAAATTAGCAAAAAAACTCTAACATGCATGTTAATCTATTTTAATGAACTTTCTAACAGCAGTAGACGAGTTGTTGCCAAAAGCTTTGATAAAATAAATGCCATTACAAAACCTAGAAATGTCAATAGCATTTTTATAATGCTTCTTTTCTCCCGATTCATAAAGCACCCTGCCTGTTAAATCAACAATCTGAATTTTATTAATAGCGCTATTAACTTCAAAGTAAATATAATTTGAACTAGGATTAGGATAAACAATTAGTTTAAGTTCACTAACTAAATTCTCAAATCCTACATTACAAGTAGTAACAGAATCTATTTGATTATTGTATGAAGTATCAATATTATTGTAAGAAGCAACTTTATACCAATATGATGTATTAGCCAATGCAGATGTATCAATATATTGAACAGAATTAGCTGATAATGTATCTAAAGTTTGATAAGTACCATTGGCAGATGAACTTCTATAAACTATATAACCATATTCAACATGGCTATTATCTTTCCAATTAATAACGATGCTTCCATTGTTACAAGCTACTCTTACTTCAGTTGGTAGTATTGGACTAATTAATGAAGTAGTTGAATCACACGGTGTTCCAAATTTAGCGGTCAACAAATCTGTATAACCTCCTTGATAAAATGTTGTATCGTTGTTAGCAAGTATTCTACAATAGTTAATTTCACCTGTTAAATAAAATTCTCCTTTCTCGTTAGCTTGAGAATTTAGTATTTCTATATCAGTTAAAGTATCAAGATTTTTTATATCTGTTGTGTAAAAATTAATTGTTGTATCACTCATACCAAGATTTATATAGGCTACTTTATATGTTATTGCACCAACTTGTGTTTTAAGCTCAATATTTTTAAACTTTAAATACCCTGAAAGTGAAATATCGCCATATGTACTTAAACCGATATTTAAATCTCCATTTGGAGCAATTGAAGAAATAGAAATCCATGATTGAATATTCGCTGTATCAACCGTAAATAAATATTTAGTTTGATTTATATTAGTTAAGTGAACAATTCCTCTTGGAAAATTAAAATACGATTGAGCTGGTTGAGTAGTCTTTAATTTAAATGGCTTACCTTTTTCTAATAGTGTTTCAAAACTGTGTGACTCTACTGTAAAATCAATTTGATTAGTAAATTTATTTACCATTAATTCTCTAGTAAATAATGAATCTTCAAATGCTTGTTGGTCAATTAATGAATCATCATTAAATGTTAATAATATTGGAACTGCATCATAAAACAGACCATATTGAAATCCACCACTTGAAGCTTCTGGAGTATGTAAAGGCTTTCCCATAAATGTTAAGTTAGTGTCTTGAACATTCAATAATGCTAAATAATTGCCTCGGTATCTGTAAAATCCGTTGATAATAAAATTGCTCTTGTTGTAGTCTATTTTCATTATGCGCTTTTTCCCAATAAAAGTTCCATTTAATTTACTAAAATAAAATAAATCTAATTCTGCAGTGTCTGGAGACAAGTTAGGGATTGAGTCAATGCTACCAATATAAACCAAAGTATCACCTTTTGTAGTAATATGATGATATTTATTTAACTCTCCAGAACCGAAATAACCTTGATAATATGCAAATTTCCAATTAACATTTGCTGCCATATCTAAAGCGGAACTAAATATCCAATTAATACTTCCATTACTGGTATTAATTTTCATCATCAAGCCAAAAGTCATTCCAGTTAATTGTCCTAACCCTGAAAGATTTGAAATTAATGAATCACCCCAATAGGTTCTTGCATAGCCAAATGGCGACATCCCAGTAACATACAAATTATCATCTTCATCAATCAGCATATCAAAAAATGCAGAGGTACCCAAAGAGTCGCCTAAAGTTTTATACCATAACAATTCTCCTTGACAGGAGTACTTAGCCACAAAACCTTTGAATTCTTGAGAGTTTTGTTGGTTGTTGTTTTGCCCTATATAAGCATTACTATTATTATAACCATTTTGTGCTGCATAGCCTAACACTTTACCACACACATAAACATTACCTTTTGAATCAATAGCTGACTGATTAACTGTTTCATCTCCTCCATTAGCCCTATTACCTCCAGCTCCAATAGTACGAGCCCATTGCCAACTACCTGAAGAAAATGGTGGTTGAGCTTTTAAATTGATGCAGAATAAAAAACAAATAATAATGATTAAGTTAAATTTCATTTATTTAAAAATTTCCAATGATTGTGAAGCAATAATTTTAGAACCTTTGTAAATGTAAACATAATAATGACCACTTTCAAAATTTACATTATCAAAAGAAATTAAACCAGCCATTGAATTTAATGGCTTTTCAACAAACAATTTACCTGATGCTGTTTCTACCACTGCAAATTTATACAATTCAGATTTGTTATCCAATTCAGTCTGTGTGGTTTCTTTTAATCTATATAAAACTTTAGGATGGTCTTTGCAAGGATTAGGAAATACTTTGAATATGATTAATGAATCATTTATTGAATTATTGATTAAATTTAATGTAATTGGGTGTTGGTAATTACCCATATTACTTCTTGTACCCTGACAGTTTGGGCAATCATCAATGATTGGATAATTATCGCAAAACGGAAGTTTAATACATTGATTAATATTACTGGTAAAACCACTATAACAGATTTCATTATCTGAACTTACCAATAGAATATCAAAACATGCATTTGCCATCGTTCTCGAATCATAATAATCAAACGTAATTGCATTTTGCCCATTAACTAAATTAATAGGCGAAATATTGCTGATATAACCCATAGGGCTTGAAATAACGATTTGAGCTGCTGGAAATGGATTAAATACCGACATAGTAATTGAATAAAATCCATTATTTGTTCTGCTTATAGCTGTACATCGAGCACTTTCTATTAATACTTCAGTTGGGCAATTCAGTGGATTACTCGAAATATCCACAGGTGTAAAGCATTCATTTCTTTGGCAAACCAAATCTTGAATATCACCAGCTGTAGCAAAATTTTCAATAAAACAAAAAGGCTCACTAATAGGGCTACCCATTGGGCAAATAAAACTAAAATTATTAATACTAGAGGTCATTGGCGGTATAGTAAACCAATAATTCGAAATGGAAGAAGTACATGGTGAAACTAAATTAATTCCGCATCGCAATGGAGCAGTGTAATTGTTACTAACTGTTATACTACCCGTAAAAATATTATCGCCAGATGAATTAGTACCAATATAATTTAAACTAGTTATCCCCCCTGAAATAATCCCATCGCAATAAGGTGTAGTTTGAGGTTGTGTACAGGGTTCGACTGTAGGGCTTGAAGTTATTGTGGCAATTATTGAATTAGCAACCGTAGGA
>JBDKJJ010000198.1:0-3145 GCA_039796635.1 Bacteroidota bacterium | reverse complement strand
ATAAGTGCCATTTTGGTAAATAATGTTTTCGGTTTTTATTTCTGATGCAGTGTCATTCAATGAATAACTATTTTGAAATTCGCAATTTGCAATTTGCAATTTTGACTCAATCGGAATTCCTTTTTTATAAAACAAAGTTCCATCAGCTTTCACTTGTGACGCAAACTCTAAAAATGTATTTTCAAAATCTACCAGTCCCCCTTTATAAATATCCAAATGGTCAGGGTCAACCGCAGTAATGACAGCTATTTGCGGAAATAATTTTAAAAACGAACGGTCGTATTCATCAGCTTCCACAACTACCCATTCATTTTTTCCTACCAAAAAATTGGAATTATAATTCGCAGTGATGCCACCCAAAAATGCTGTACAATCAAATTCTGAATGCTTGAGCAAATGCGCAATCATGCTGCTGGTAGTAGTTTTGCCATGTGTACCAGCAACTGCAATCACCTTGCTTTGGTCGGTTATCCATTGTAAAATATCGCTGCGCTTTACAACTTGAAAATTATTTTGCTGATAATAAACCAACTCCAAATGTTCTTTCGGAATGGCTGGTGTGTAAACCACCACATCCACATCTTTCGGAATTAACGAAACATTTTCTTCAAAATGAATTTCGATACCTTCGGCTTGTAAGGCTTGTGTAAGCGGCGTTTCGGTTTTATCATAACCACTCACTTTTGCACCTCGAAGATTAAAGTATCGAGCAATGGCACTCATACCAATGCCGCCAATTCCGACAAAATACACACTTTTTATTTTTCCTATGTCCATTATTGGTTATTGAATATTTGATATTGACTATTGAATAAGATAATTGATGGAAAAGATATTTTGACTGATTCGATGTTTATAATATTTTATAGTTTCAAAATTTCCCCCACATTCCTCTCATCCGCATCTGCAATAGCTAATTGTTTGATGTTTTGTGAAAGTTGATTCATTTCTATTCAATCAACTTTATTACTGTAAAATTCAACTTCTTCCTTTAAGCCAGGCAAGTATAAATTAATCACATCCCAAATAATCGCATCATCAATTACATCATATTCATGTGCCACTTTATTTCTTAATCCAATTATTTTTTCAGCAAAAGTTAATTCAATTGTACTATTCGATTTTTTAATTCTGTTCACTGCTTCACCAATTATTTCCAATTCACGTTCTACAGCTCGTTTCATCATTTTATTTTTTTCATACATGGCAAAGTCAGTTTTTGTTCCAACAAATTCATTTACCTCATTTATTGAAACCAAAATATCCATCAACCATTTTTTGATTCGGCTATCCATAAATTTTTTGTTTGGTTTTATTCAAGGATTCTACAAACACAGGATTATTAATGGCTTGTTCGGTAATCAAATCACTTTTTCTGCCCACAGCTTTTTCTAAATTTTCTTTTAGTGAAATAAAATTATTGAGGTAGCCCACAAAATATCTTTCCTGAAATGAAACTAAAAAATCAACATCGCTATCGGCTTTAAAATCATCAGTACAAGCACTTCCGAATACATACAAACTCTTTACTTTGTGGGCTTCACAAACAGAAATTATTTGCGGAAGAGATGCGTCAATAAGTTTAAAGCCAAGTGTTGCCATTTTAAAATGATTTTCTTTAACAAAAATAAAAAACTACAGTTCATTAAATAAAAATAATTTTAGATTCAGAAAAAAGTATCAACATGAGTTGAGTTAATTCAATTTCAAAATCTCCTTCACAATCCTCTCATCCGCATCAGCAATAGCTAATTGTTTGATATTTTGTAATTTATTCTGCGTTCAATTCAAAGTTTAATCGGTCTTGTTCTATCAAATGTTTAAGTTCTTCTTCTTTGGGCAAATACAATAAATACTTGCTAGCAAATATCTGCTTGTTATTTTTGGGCAATGTAATTTCAACCAATGTATCTTTTTTGTCCTTACAAAGAATAATGCCAATGGTTGGTAATTCAGTTTTTGTTTTTACAAATCGGTCATAGTAATTTACATACATCTGCATCTGCCCAATATCTTGGTGTTTTAATTTTCCAATTTTTAAATCAATCAAAACAAAGCATTGCAATAGCCGATTATAAAATACTAAATCAATCCTGAAATGTTCTTCTTCAAAAGTAAATCTCACTTGCCTGCCTACGAATGTAAAGCCTTTACCAAGCTCCAATAAAAAATGTTCGAGTTTGTCGATTAATGCTTGTTCTAATTGATTTTCAGAGTAAACATTTTTTTCAGGAAGTTGAAGAAATTCCAATACGTAAGGGTCTTTAATTGTGTCAATTGGTTTTTCGATAAGTTGCCCTTTCGTAGCTAATGATTTTACATTTCTTTTATTCTTGCTTAAACTTAATCGCTGATAATAACCCGAGTTGATTTGTCTGGTCAATTCTCTTACACTCCAGTAATTTTGATGTGATTCAATTTCGTAAAAATTACGTTCGTTCACATCATCAATTCTCATCAGTTGAATAAAATGTGTCCAACTTAAACTTTGCGAAATCGGTGATTTCGCATTTCTATAAGTGATGTAAAATTTGCGAATGAGTTCTAAATTTCTTTTTGAAAATCCCTTTCCAAATTCGGCTGTTAAATTTTTAGATAATTCTGTTAGAAGAAAAGAACCATAATCGGCTTCACTTTTACCATTTTGCTCCTGCTCAACAATCTGCTTACCTAATTCAAAATAGGTTTGCACCATAATATGATTTACTTGTTTGACAATACCCAATTGAGCTTGCCTAAGCAATTGCTTTATGTTTTCAATAAATGATTTGTCGATTTTAGTTTTCATTTCATGCTAAAATAAAAATTTCACTTTCAATTTAATTCAATACGCAATACGTTCTAAATTTAAAAGTTTAAATTCGTGACACAATGCATCACAATTTCAAAATCTCCTTCACAATCCTCTCATCCGCATCTGCTATAGCTAATTTTTTGATGTTTTGTGCCAATTGATTTTGTTGGGTTTCATTTTTAATCAATTCATCCAAAGTTGAAATTAATTTTTCCTTTGCTTCCACATCTTTCACCAAAACAGCAGCATTTTTATTGACTAATGCCATTGCATTTTTTGTTTGATGGTCTTCCGCCACATTCGGTGAAGGCACCAATACACAAGGCTTTCCAACAATGCACAATTCACTTA
>JBDKJJ010000197.1:0-4377 GCA_039796635.1 Bacteroidota bacterium | reverse complement strand
TTCAGTAAATAAAAAATATTTTGCTGATGCAAATCGTATAAAAAATCATCCATTTCATTCAGCAAAATCAATTACTACAAAAGTAAGATTTGTGCCTGTAGTATTTCATATTTTGTATGATACCATTAGCAATGATATTCCTGACCAACGAGTTTACTCTCAATTAAAAGTATTGAATGATGATTTTTTAGCCATGAATGCTAATTTATATCAAACCCAGCAAAATTTTGTAAGCAAAATTGGAGTGGCGGCAGTTCAATTTTATGTGGCAAATAAAGCGCCTAATGGTGCTGATACTTTGGCGATTATTCATAAGCACACTTCAGTAAAAAAGTTTCCTTTCAATAATGATGTAAAGCATAATTCAACAAATGGAGATGATGCTTGGAACACTGATAAATATTTAAATATTTGGATTTGCATACAATCAAACTCAAGTATTTTGGGGTATTCATCATTTCCAGGTACAGGTTTGATGAACAATGGAAATGATGGAACAGTAGTAAATATGGATAACTTTGGTTTGTCAGGTAATCAAAATGCACCTTACGATTTAGGAAGAACTTTAACCCATGAATTAGGTCATTATTTAGGGTTGTATCACACTTTTGAATTTGGCTGTACTGACGATGGAGATAGCATTAAAGATACCCCACCAGTTTTAACATCTCATTCAGGATGTGACAAAGGAACTAATACTTGTAGCAATGATACACCTGACGAAATAGATATGGTTGAAAATTTTATGGATTATTCAGATGATAATTGTATGACCATGTTTTCAATGGGGCAAGTAGCGGTAATGAATAGTGTTTTGAAAAACATTCGAGATAGTTTGGGTTATGATTCAGTTGTTACTTTTACTACGCAAATAGGAATTGAAAATGCAACTACGGAAAAAAGCATAAATCAAATTTATCCAAACCCAACATCTGAAATTTTGATGATAAATTCAAATGATAAAATCATTCGTGCTGAAATATTTAATGCAATGGGGCAGCTTATGAAAAGTGATGTATTTAAAATTGATAATTCATCTATTCATGTTGAATTGATTCCTTCAGGCAATTATTTGCTAAAAGTACTTTTTGAAAATGGGAATTTTGAAACTTACCGATTCCAAAAGAAGTAAATAACTACAAGCCGTTTTAGCATAATGCAATGAGCTAAATGATGTAAATTATTTTTTTAATTCTGTAAAAAAATAATAGTAGGTTTGTTTCCTCTTTTTTTCACTTTAAAACTAAAAATCATGCTATCAAAAAAACAAACTTTGGTTTTTGATGGGCGTAGGTTGTACGATTCTTGTAGGTGTTTCCGCATTTACTTATTCGTATATTATTCGCCACCAAAACCTTGATTCACCTGAAGGTAAATCTCCTCTTTTAAGTTCTCAAAACAACTGTAATGTAAAGCGGCGAATAAATGTGCAGGGGTATAAATTTGTAAAGCCAGTTTTAATGATTGAAACTGATTGTGAAGCTTCAACATTATTTCCTTTAAAAAATGAGTTAGAAGGAATAATCACAAACTTCAAACAACAAAATGTAATTACCAATGCTTCAGTTTTTGTATTCGATATGAATAGAAGCGATTGGACAGGTGTGAATGATGATATGCAATTTCAACCAGGTTCATTAATAAAAGTACCATTGGCTATAAGTGTAATGAAGAAATTGGAAGAAAAGAAAATTAAACTTACTGAAAAAATTGTTGCCAGTAATACATTAAATGTACATCAAACTTTCGGCTCAAAATCAATTCAGTCAGGGCAAACTTATAGTATTGAAGATTTATTGAAATACTCATTAGCCTATTCAGATAATTCAGCTACCCAGCTTTTGAATGCTTATGTTGATATCAATCAATTCAAAAAAGTTTTCACTGATTTGAGCATTGCCGAACCAAATGTTGCAGATTTAAATTATACAATTTCAGCTAAAGATTATTCCAAATTTATTAAAGTATTATACAATGGTGGGTATATCATAGCTAGTAAAGTTTCCAGTATCATTATCGTATTAGGATTACATCGCCTTTTGTTTTAATTACATTTCCATTATAACAAACTGCTGTACAAACAAAAACATAAGTATCCATTACTTGTAATTCGCCGTTAAATGTACCATCCCATTTTGCCCTTTTTTCATTTGAGGCAAAAACTATTTGCCCCCATCTATTAAAAATTTGAAGCAATGTTACACTTTCAATATCCTCTAAATTTAATATTTTAAATTCATCATCTACACCATCATTATTTGGAGTAAATGCATTTGGAAAAATAATTGGCCCACAAAGTGAAATATTGATTAACACTGTATCTGACGATTTGCAAGTGCTATCGTTGTAAATTGTAAGTATATAATATGTTGGTTCTGTTGGTGATACTTGTGCTGTTGAATTATTTGACAATATTGTTCCATTTAAATTTGTCCAAGAATATTGAGTAGAGGGGTTAGTTCCTGAACTCTGAAATCCATTTAATGTAAACGAACTACCAGAAGCAATTGTAGTATCAGTATAAGCAATCGCCTGAATAGCATTTAATTTGATGTTGAAATTTTGAGATGATTGACAATTATTGCTATCAGAAACAGATACTGTATAATACCCTGCAGATAAGCCACTGATGCTCATTCCGTGTTGAATAGGTGTAGTTGACCACGATGTTATATAAGGAGGTTTGCCGCCAATAATTCCACTTAATATAGCTTTGCCTTCTGATTTATTTGTACATGAAATATCTGTTGTAAATATGTTAGAAAGTTGTAATAGAGAAGGCTCGGAAATTGAAACGCTAACAGTGTCATGACAACCCATTGAGTCTGATACAACCAATGAATAATTCCCAGCTGATAGTTTGGTAGCATTGCTTGTAGTTTGAATTGGATTTGAGTTCCAAACATAATGATAGGGTTGCACTCCGCCAATAACAGGATTAATATTTATTGAACCCGTGTTTGTTCCATTACATTTTACATTGATAGAATCTTGAATTGTAACTACTAATTTATTGGGTTGAGATAAAATTATAGTAGCAGTTTGAGTGCATCCAAAATTATCAGAAACACTAACAGAGTAATTTCCTGAGATTATTCCAGTTGCAGTTTGCGTATTTTGAATAGGATTAGTGTTCCAGGTGTAACTATATGGAGCAGTGCCAGTTGTTGGTGTTGAAACAGTTATACTTCCATTATTACCACCGAAGCAAGTTATATTATTGATAACACTTGTTTGAAGTGCTATTGGAGTTGGGGGTTGTGCTACAAGTGTGGTAGAAAAAACCTGTACGCAATTATTCGCATCTTTTACGGTTACTGTATATGTGCCAGCTGGTAAATTATTTGCAGTTTGAGTAAATTGGTTTGGAACGCAATTCCATCGGAAAGAATAAGGTAGAGTTCCTCCAGTTGGTGTTGACGTTGTAACTATTCCATCATTTCCGCCAAAGCAAGAAACATTTTTAGTTGTAGATGCGATAACATTTCCCAAATTTGCTGGTTGCATAAGATTAATCGAAGTTGTTGTTGAACAAAGATTGACATCTTTCACAGTAACCGTATAAGTGCCTGAACTTAAGCCTGATGCAGTTTGTGTGTTTTGAATTGGTGTTGTATTCCAACTATAATTATACGGCGATGTTCCACCTGTTGGAGTTGTAACGGTTACACTTCCATTTGTTCCACCATTACAAGAAATTGGCGTAACTACTGAAGCAGTTACCGAACTCATAGCAGCAGGCTGAGTAAGATTTATGCTTGCAGTTGTAGAGCACAAATTCGCATCAGTTACTGTAACAGTATAAGTTCCTGAACTTAAGCCTGATGCAGTTTGTGTGTTTTGAATTGGTGTTGTATTCCAACTATAAGTATAAGGCGATGTGCCTCCTGTTGGTGTTGTTACGGTTACACTTCCATTGCTGCCTCCATTACATGTAATTGGTGTTACTACTGAAGCAGTAACTGAACTCAAGGCTACTGGCTGAGTTAAAGAAATTGAAACAGTTGTTGAACAAAGATTGACATCTTTCACCGTAACCGTATAAGTGCCTGAACTCAAGCCTGATGCAGTTTGTGTGTTTTGAATTGGAGTAGTATTCCAAGAATACGAATACGGCGATGTGCCACCTGTTGGAGTTGTTACGGTTACACTTCCATTTGTTCCTCCATTGCAAGAAATTGGCGTAACTACTGAAGCAGTAACTGAACTCAAAGCTGTAGGTTCCGTAAGATTAATGCTTGCGGTTGTAGAACAAAGATTGGCATCTTTCACAGTAACAGTATACGTTCCCGAACTTAAGCCTGATGCAGTTTGTGTGTTTTGAATTGGAGTAGTATTCCAAGAATACGAATATGGCGAAGTACCGCCTGTTGGGGC
>JBDKJJ010000196.1:0-9715 GCA_039796635.1 Bacteroidota bacterium | reverse complement strand
TTTTAAGCGTCATATTCTTACTAAAAAAGATAAATCAAGAAAGAAAGATTTAGCTAAAGCAGGTATTGTTCATAGCACCGATATGAACAGAGTAGCTAAAATGTTATGTATTTAATTAATTAATCATCAGTAAATTTAAAATAAAATGCCTCGTTCAGTTAATGCTGTTGCAGCACGTGCTCGTAGAAAAAAATTATTAAAACTTGCTAAAGGTTCATTTGGCAAAAGAAAAAATGTATGGACAGTTGCCAAAAACTCAGTAGAAAAAGGGTTAGGGTATGCTTATGTTGGTAGAAAAACTAAAAAACGCGATTATCGCAGTTTATGGATTACTCGTATCAACGCAGCACTTCGTTTAGAAGGTATGTCATATTCTAAATTCATGGGTGCTTTAAAAAAGCACAATATTGAGTTAGATAAAAAGACTTTAGCTCATTTAGCAATGAATAATCCGGTAGCTTTTAGCGAAGTTATCAGTAAAGTAAAATAGTATATTGGTTTTGGTTAAAGGAAAATCCTAAATTTCTAATAAGAATTTGGGATTTTTTTTTGTATTTTACTTAACATTTTTAGTTAGCTTGTAAATTTCTTAATTCTTTAATTTGCTTTTTAAATAATTCAAAAAAATATGTTATCATCAAAAATTATTACCTTATTAATTATTAGCACTTCATTAGTTGCTAATGCTCAAACTAAACCTTCAACTGCCACACAGGTACAAAAAAAGGTACAACCTACTGTAGTTAAAGCGCCAATAGCTAAACCATCCTTGAATAAAGTTACAAAACCAAGCGGTGTTGTTGATTTGCATGCAGGTCATGACCATTCGGATAAAAAACCTAGCAGAACTTTATTAGTGGAATATCCAAAAAATGGAATACAATCATTTATTTGGCATCAAGATGATAACAAACTTCCTAAATTTAAAGAAAATGATCAACAAGCATTACATGCTAGGCTTTTTGATGATTTAAACACTACCTTGTTAAACGATTTTGGATTTTCACCACAAGTACCAATAAATCGCCAAGCTTTTGGATTTATGTATGAAGGTATTTTAAGCGTTGCTCCTGGTGATAGTGTTGTGTTTCGAATTGTTGCTGATTCTTTATTCGGCAAAAACTTACCACCTGTAATTAAATCAGGTGATTTTATTCGTTTTTCATTTAAATCTTACACAAAAGAGCAAGCCGAAGTTAAAGCAGCTCAACAAAAAGCTGACATGGAAACAAAACAAAAGGAAGCGGAAGCAAATAAATTGAAACAAGCTGCTGAAGATGATGCAAAATTAAAAAGCTATTTAGTTGAAAAAGGAATTACAAATTTCCAAAGAACTGAAGATGGATTGTACTATGTGATTAATCAAAAAGGTGCTGGTAATGTACCTCAAGCTGGTGAAACTGTAGTTGCTAACTATCGAGGTAAATTATTAGATGGAACAGCCTTTGATTCAAATATGGATTCAATGTTTGGTCATGTTCAACCTTTTGAATTTCCTATTGGGCAAAATAGAGTAATTCAAGGATGGGATAAAGGATTTGCATTATTCAATAAAGGAACTAAAGCAACATTATACATTCCAAGTACATTGGCCTATGGCGCAAATGGTGCTGGTGATAAAATAAAACCAAATAGTTGTTTGATTTTTGATATTGAGTTAGTAGATGTGAAAGTTGCTCAACCACAAGTTCAACAACAACCACAGGTAGTTGAACCTGTTAATGATGAAGCTATTTTATTAAAATATTTTAGTGAAAATAAAATTACAAATCATCAAAGAACTGCCGAAGGATTATATTATGTGATTACAAAACAAGGTATTGGTGAAACACCTAAGTCAGGACAAACAGTAACAGCCAATTATACTGGAAGGCTTTTGGATGGAAAAGTATTTGATTCAAATATTTTACCTGAATTTAATCATGTTCAACCTTTTGAATTTCCTGTTGGACAAGGTAGAGTTATTCAAGGATGGGATAAAGGATTTATGATATTCAATAAAGGAACAAAAGCAACATTGTATTTACCAAGTAAATTAGCTTATGGTGCTAGTGGTGCAGGTGAATTAATAAAACCTAACAGCTGTTTGATTTTTGATGTAGAATTAGTGGATTTTAAATAACGAATTGAACTCAAAAAGAATGGAAGTACATTTATATATGTGCTTCCATTTTTTTTGCAAAATATTTTTTATGACAATAAAAATAATAGGATGCATTTTTTTAGTTGTTTTAATAACAACCAATATTAAAGCTCAAGAAAATAGTAAGAAAACTGATTCTAAAGTTTATTTTTTTAAAGAAAATAAATTGAATAGAAAAATTAAAAAAGGCGATTTTGTACTTTATCAATTGATACTAAAAAATGATTTAGATTCAATTGTGATTGATACAAAAAAAGAATTTGGCGAACAGCAATTGGAAATTGTTAAGTCAGAATTTAAAGGTGATTTAATGCATGGTTTAAAGCAATGTAATGAAGGCGATAGTGTTCTTTTTTTGATACCTACTAATAAGTTATACAAAAAAAACGTCCCATTTTTTGCTCATAAAAATACTTTTATGAAATTTTATTTTAAAATAAATCGTGTGTTCAAAAAAACGGAGTTGCAAAAATTTCAACTTGATTTATTTAACAAACAAATAGGTTATGATGATAGCGTTTTAAATAACTATTTTAGCCATTCTAAAAATATTCCTCAAAAAATAAAACCAGGATTATACATAGATTTAAAAGAAAAAGGAATAAGCGGTGATTTGCGAAAAGGTGATAGCATTAGAGTGAATTATACTGGTAGATTGATAAATAATGAAGTTTTTGATTCAAATACTGATAACAGATTCGGTCATGTTGAACCATTTGCATTGGTAGTAGGTATGGGAAATGTAATAAAAGGATGGGATGAATGCTTAACAAATATGCAAAAGGGAGGTAAGGCAGTATTTTATATTTCATCACCTTATGCTTATGGAGCAAAAAGAATGGGTGCAATACCATCAAATTCAATTTTATTTTTTGAAGTAGAAGTTTTAAAACGGTAATAAAAATCACACTTTTCGGGGTAAAAAATATTTCAAGCGTTGAAATACTTTTACATAAAATATTAATTATTTTGAAAAAATTACTGCTTATAATATTCCTTTTGTTTAGCATAAAAATATTATATGCTGATGATTATGAGAAATCAATGCTCAGCCATCGAATATCAAAACCTCCTAAAATAAATGGAAAACAAGATGATGATTGTTGGAAAGGTGTTCTGCCTGCACATTTAACTTATCAATTTGAGCCTTTTACTGGGAAGGATGCAACTGAAAAAACTGAAGTGAAGGTTGTATATGATGATGTTGGGATTTATGTTTTTGCTTCATGTTTTGATAAACATATTGATAGCATACAACACGTTTTTACAAGTAGAGGAAACGTATTTAAAAATACTGAAAACTTTTATATTTTTTTAGATACCTATCATGATGGTCAGAATGCTTATGGTTTTGGAGTTTCAGTAGATAATGTTCAAGATGATTTTAAAGCAACAAGTGGCGGTGAAAATATTGATGGAACTTGGGATGCAGTATGGGAAAGTAAAACATCAATTAATGAAAATGGTTGGTATGCTGAGTTCAAAATACCTTATTCAGCAATTCGCTTCCCAAAGGCTGAAAAACAAAATTGGACAATAGATTTTGCAAGAGAAATTAGAAGAAAACGAGAAGTGACAAGTTGGTGCCCAACGCCACCCACCACCTCAGCATTTGTTCCAAAAATGCGCCCAATTGAAGGTATTGAAAACATTACACCACCAGCACGGCTTTCTCTTTCACCTTACACATCAGCATATTATTTTAATGAAGGAAAAAATAGTAGTAGTGCTATAAAAGTAGGGGCTGATATTAAATATGGAATTAGTGAAAGTTTTACACTTGATATGACATTGATTCCTGATTTTGGTCAAGTAGTATCTGATCAATTGGTTAAAAATTTAAGCCCTTATGAAATTCAATATCAAGAGCGCCGACCATTTTTTTTAGAAGGTGCTGAGTTGTTTTCAAAAAATAACATTTTCTATTCAAGAAGAATTGGCGAAGTATCAAATTATTTTTACGATAAAAATTATTCATTTGATCATTTGAAGAATGAACCACAACAAAGCAAATTATTAAATGCATTTAAAATTAGTGGTAAAACAAAGCGGAATCTATCAATAGGTGTTTTGAATTCAATCACTAATAATATGTATGTAGGCTTGATTGACACATTGAATCACGAAACAAAAACTTTGTACGAACCATTAACAAATTACAACGTATTTGTTGGTGAAAAAACATTGAAAAATAATTCGCATATAGGTTTTATAAATACTAATGTTACTAGAATAAATAAAGGAAATGATGCTAATGTAAGTGGCTTTGATGCTAAGTTTTTCAATAAAAAAAATTCATTAGTGATAGCATCTTTTGGAAATCAAAGTTTGATTTTTAATTCAAAAAATCCCAATTTCAAAACTTTGAATGGAAACCAAATTGGCTTTGGAGTTGGCAAAATTACTGGAATGTGGCAAATGGGTTATAATCTTGAAATTACTGATAATTTATTCAATCCAAATGATATTGGATTTTTGCCAAAAAATAATTTCATCAATCAAAATTTAAGCATTAATCAATATATAACTAAACCATTTTGGAAAATTCTGAAAATGGTAAACACACTTTATTTTGAACGTGAAAATAATTTTACTTCAAAAAAAATGGCTTATAATTTAATGATGATTAAAACCAATATGGATTGGAAAAATTATTTAACCCTAGTTTCACATATTGCAATTAAGCCAAATACACAAAAAGATTTTTATGACCCACGAACAATTGGATATTATGTAAATATTCCTAAAACTTATCAAACACGAACTTATTTTTCATCTGATTATCGAAAACCAATTGCATTAGATGGTTATCTTGATTATGTTTTTTTAGATGAACATCATCGCGATAAAATTGGATATTCATTAATGCCACGAATAAGACCGAATAAACATATTTTAATAAATTATTCGTATGAAAATACTTTTTTTAGAAATCAAAAAGGCTTTGTAAAAAAACTGAGTGATTTAATTTATTTTGGAAAACGTGATGTGAGAGAAATTAATAATTCATTACGAGTTAATTATGTGTTTAATAATTTAAGTTCAGCGCAGTTGGTAGCAAGACATTATTGGAGTGGGGGTAGATATAGCCAATATTATACTTTGCAAAGTAATGGGCAATTAAATCCGATTGCAGATAATTTAAATGCTGATTATAATTTTAATGCTTGGACATTAGATTTAATATTCAATTGGCAATTTGCTCCTGGGAGTTTAATGACATTGGCTTGGAAAAATATTGTGTATGAAACCAATGAAGCTAATAAATTCAATTACATTGATAACTTTAATTCAACCTTTAATCAAACCTTAGCTAACTCATTTTCAGTTAAAATATTGTATTATTTAGATGCATCAAAACTCAGAAAATTTCATTAACTAATTTTCATTTAACTTATCACCTCTTAAAGCTCTGAATCGCTTACGGGCTTCATTTACAAAAGTGCTACCTTGATATTTTGAAAGTAATGTTGAATAAATTTCCATTGCTTCTTTTTTATTATTCAGTTTAGTTTCAAGCAATGTAGCTTTTAAAAATAAAGCATCATCAGCAAGTATATCCTCACTAAATTTAATAATAATATTATCTAAATGCGAAATTGCTTTATCGTATAGTTTGTTCGAAACACAAATTTTAGCTTTTGCAAATTCAATATCATCTTCCAAATTATTATTTTTAAATAACAAGGTAATGCTATCAAATAATTTCAAAGCATCATCATTTTTATTTTGAAAAATTAATAAATCTGCATTGGCAAACATTTGCATGGCAGCTGAATTCATAATACTATCATCGCCTTTTCCTAAATTTTCAACTATGAAAATTGAAAGCTCTAAAGCATCGTTTGCAATCAATTCACTAGTGCTTCCTTTTAATACTTCCATTTGCGATTGAGCCCATTCAAAATCACCAAAATAGTAGCTCCATTTAGCATTTTTAAATTTAGCCAATTCACCTAAAACCTCACCAGGCATAGCTTTATCAACCTGCGAATACAATAATGTACTTTCCCATTTATCACCATTGATTAAATAATAATCAGCCAAATCAATTTTTGCTTTATTGATAGATTGTGTATTAATATACTTAGTTGTTAAATCTTTTAAGATAAGAATTGCCGTATCAACATTATGATAGTAAAGTGCTTCTAATTGAGCCAAATCGCAAACTGTATTAGCATACATTTGCTGATTACTAATGTTAGGATTGAATTTGCCGATGTAATTCAAATATTCATTTTTCAATACATTTAAATCAATGATTGTGTAGTTATCAGTATTTGTGATTTTAGCTTTTCTTGATTTTAGTAACCAACTTTTTGCCTGAAAATAATATGGATAATCATCGCCCAAATCAGCAACATATTTAAAACCATTGATAGCATCATTAAAATAATTTTCGTCAAATGCTGATTCGGCTATTTGCATCACTCTTTGACCACCTTCTTTTAATCTTTTATCAATCGCAATCATTTGAGTAATGGCTTGTTCAAAATCATGACTTTGCAAATAACTCCATACTAATAAATCAATCATCGTTAAGTTATTTGATGATTTTTGAATTCGTTTATATAATTGTGTTTGAAGTTCAAGCGATAAATTTTCATCAACTAATAATGGTTGCATTAAATTTTTCACTTCTTGTATTCTTGTAATATCCAATTCAATTGCATTCAAGAGCAAATCCATCATTATTTTTGGTTTACCTTGTTTTCCATAAATGGCAGCTAATTCAATATCATAATAATGAGGAGCATGTAAAATATTATTTCCTTTTTCATACACCAATTTAGCTTTTTCAATTTGGTTAGTTTGAATAAATAAAGAAGCCAATTTCCTTATAGCTTCAGGGTCAGATTTTAAATTTTTGATAGTGGCATCATATTGTTCAGCAGCTTTTTTTTCATCACCTTTTAGTTCATATAATTTTGCTAAATCAATATAATAAGTAAAATCATCAGCATGAAGTTTCTGTATTTTTTTTATCACTTTTTCAGCTTTATCATATTGCTTAAGTGATTCTAATACTTTAATGTATTTGTCATAAACAATAATGCTGTTAGGGTTTTGAGAGAATAATTTATCATATAAAGCAACAGCTTTTTCAAATTCATTATTGTTATAGTAAGCTTCTGCCAAATCTAAATCTTCTTTGCTTTGTGCAAATGATTTTGAAAATTGAAATGTCAAACAAAATAGCAAAAATATTAGGGTACGAATTTTCATATTATGCAAATGACTATTTTTTATTTGATTGTAAACGGAAATTTTTTTTGAAACCAAAAATGGATTAATAAAGCTGCTAATGCTGCTCCGATTGTGTTACTAATGATATCAAAAATATCAAAACTACGCCGAATGCATATTGTTCCTTGAATTATTTCCATTAAAATACTATATAATGTAGCTATTGAAAATGCTTTTAATGCTGCATTTTTCCAATTATTAATGTACATGCTCCATAGCAAAACTGAAACAAAAGTAAAGTACATAAACAAGTGTACTACTTTATCAAAATTTAAAATATTTACTTCAGGAAAATATGTACCAGGTAGGGTAGAAAGGGTTGTAACTATAATTAACCATATCCAACTTGCAATAAAATATTTTCGGAAAAATGAAATCATTATAACAAAGGAAACAAACATTTTTAGATACTCAAAATACCTTTTGGTATTAATTGTAAATAAAAAATTATATTCCTAAAAGCTCTTTTAATCTTATATAACCATTTCGGCTAAGCGGCACTTTTGAACCATTTTTTAATAATGCTATATGATTTGTTTTATCATAAGGTTCAACTTTGGTAAGCTGTTGCAATTGAATAATGTATGACCTATGAATTCTGATAAATTGATTTGAATCTAAATTTTGCTCATAAAACGATAACGTTTTCTTTTTCACGAACATGCCTAATGATGTATAAATTTTTACATAATCGTCATACGCTTCAATATAATAAACCTCTTGGGTTGGAATTATTTGAATATTGCTTCCGTTTTTAACCACAATTCGTGAATGTTCATCAGGTTGTTTTTGAACTAAATTAGCAATTGAATTTTGAATATGATTAGTAGAAGAATTTTTTCTGTTCAACATCCATTTTTCAATTGCTTTATCAAATCGTTCTTTACTAAATGGTTTCAGTAAATAATCAATAGCATGAGCTTCAAATGCTTTAATAGCATATTCATCAAATGCTGTGGTGAAAATAATAGCTGGTTGAAAATCTAAAATTTCCAGCATTTCAAATCCATTAATTTTAGGCATTTGAATATCTAAAAATATTAAATCAGGTTTATGATTTTGAATTGCTTTTGCGCCACTAAATCCATCTGAACATTCCTCAATAATTTCAAATTGAGTATGTGATTCCAAAAATTCTTTCACAATACTTCTGCCCAAAATTTCATCATCTATAATTATAGTTTTTATCATGGTTACTGCGGAATTAATATTTTAGTAGAAAATAATGAATTTGAAGTTTCAATTTTTAATAAATCCTGACGAGCATATAAAAGATATAATCTGCGTTGAATGCTATTTAAACCAAAGCCTTCGCCTTTTGAGGCATTTGATGTAGCTGCATCGTAAGGATTTATAATTTGAATTTCAAGTAAATGTGGTTGACAAGTTATAATGATGCTAATAGTAACATTGTCAATGGTGTCATACAATCCAAATTTAATAGCATTTTCAACAATTGGCTGAAGTAATAAGGACGGAAGTTTTAAATTCATACACTTTTCAGAAGTTACAATTTCAGTTTGTAATCTATTTCCAAATCTTACTTTTTCAATTTCTAAATACAAATTTAGGTTTTGTAATTCTTCATTAATAGTTACCAATTGTTGGTCATCTTTTTTAAGTGTGCTTCTTAAAAAATCACTTAGTTGTTGTATCATTTTTCGTGCTTCATTAGGCTTGCTGCCTGCCAATGCACTAATTGAATTCAAGCTATTGAAAAGAAAATGAGGTTGAAGTTGTTGTCTTAATTTTGCTAATTCGGCTTCCCGTAATAATTTTTCAGCATCGGTATTTCGTGACATTAATTCTTGTTGTTCAATAAAGTACATCCATAACCAACATAAGGCAGAGTAACCCACCAATAAAATGAAGTTAAAAAAAAATCTTATTAATGCCGATTTTTCAATGAAATCAAGATATTCAATTTCATCTTTAAAATACTTTTTTAAAATAAAGTGTTGTACTAAACTAAAAAATAGGGGAGTGATAATGATTCTTAAAAAACGAAAAAAGCTATTTTTTCTAAATGGGTGTGATGAAAAATAAAAATATTTTTCACGAATGATGATGAAAAATGTAGCAAGAAATAAAAGTGAACTTGAAATTGCAGAGTCTAAAATAACGTGCTGAATATTGGATTGGAATTGTTTGATTAAAAAAAATTGAATTGCAAATAATATTGAACTACTTGTTAGTAGAACAATCAATAAAGTGGTAACCGAATATTTTTTAAAGTATTTCAAACAATAAAGATGACTAATTATTTTGAACCAAAATGTTTTGAAATTGATTTGCTTTTAGTTTAGTAAAATCAATGTAATCATA